>DASUIA010000246.1:0-7993 GCA_036273255.1 Bradyrhizobium sp. | reverse complement strand
CAATTTTGGCGCTACTATCCGCGACGCCGCGTACCTGCAAGAGCTTGGATGAAGGATGGCCCAGACAGCAACTCCCGTCAGTTTTTCCCAAACCTGGACCTTTTTCGAAGGCGCCTGGCATGAAGGCAATGTGCCGATCATGGGTGCTCGCACCCATGCGGCCTGGCTCGGCTCGACCGTATTCGACGGCGCGCGCGCGTTCGAAGGCGTTACACCCGACCTCGATCGGCATTGCGCCCGGGTCAACCAGTCCGCGGTCAATTTCAAGCTGAAGCCTGTTGTCGATCGTGAAACCTGGCTCGGCCTCGCGCGTGAGGGGATCGCCCGTTTCGGCGCCAATGCGGAACTCTACATCCGGCCGATGTACTGGGCCCAGAACGGCAGCGGCGGCGGGGTATTGTTCGATCCCGAAACCACCAACTGGTGCCTGTGCATCTACGACGCGCCGATGCCGGTGCCGAGTGGCGCGGCCATCACCTTGTCGCCGTTTCGCCGGCCGACGATGGAGAACGCCCCGGTGGATTGCAAGGCGGCGTGCCTCTATCCGAACAACTCGCGGGCGCTGATCGAAGCGCAGGCGCGGGGTTTCTCCAATTGCCTGCTGCTTGACATGCTGGGCAATGTCGCGGAATTCGGCAATTCGAACGTGTTCATGGCGCGGGACGGCGTCGTCTACACACCAGCGCCGAACGGAACGTTTCTCAACGGCATCACCCGGCAGCGGGTGATCGATCTGCTGCGCGGTGACGGCGTCACCGTCGTCGAGTCGACCTTGCGGTATGATGATTTTGTACGCGCCGACGAGATCTTCTCAAGCGGAAATTTCGCCAAGGTGGCGCCCGTGATCCGGATCGATGACCGGTCGTTGCAGCCGGGACCATTCTACCAGCGGGCCCGCAAGCTGTATTGGGACTTCGCTCACGGCTGATCCAGCCTCAGGGGCCGTATAGAACGAGTTCGGTGTCGGTCAGATCGGCGAGGCGGGGCCGGTGCGGACCCTTGAAATATTTGCGGCCACGCGCCCTGGTGAAGATGCCGGTCAGTCCCGGCACCGGTCCGTTGGAATCCAGAATGACGGCAATCTTGCCGTGGCGGAGCAGCCGCCGGCCGATGGCGCCGGCGCATTGGACATAGTCGGCGATGTCACGGCAATAGACGAGCTGCATCGCCGGGGGCGCGATCAGGCCGCGGCGGATCCGCATCGGCAGCAGGATGAACGGCATGGCTTGACCGGCGGCCGTGCGACAGACGAGGCTGAGGCAACCGTATCGCGCGTGCCGCGTCAGCAGCTCGGCGTCGGCCTTGGTGAGGCCTTCGACCGCGCCCGCATCGGGTGCGATGGTCTCGACCGTCATGCCCGGCCGGTTGCGGGACAGCGCCGGTATCGAGAAGAACAATCCGCTGCAATAGGAGCTGAAGCCCTGGGTCTCGATAATGGGCCAGGTCCATGTCGCGGGACTGATGTTGAGATAGGTGACTTCCTTGTTCTTCTGCGCGATCTTTGTCAGCAGCGGCGCGTAGTTCCGGAAGGCTGGATCGACATACCAGCTCGACAGGTTGCAATGGATCGTCCGCTCCGCGCCGCTGCTCCTCTCGGTATAGAGCAGCAGCAGAACGCCGACCGGCATGCCGTCATGCTCGATCATGTAGCCGAACCGGGGATAGCCTGCGGGGACCTCGCGTGTCGCCTGGCGCCGCAATCCCTGCATCCAGTATTCGCGCGACCGGCCGAACGATCCGCGCGTCAGAAGATCGGCCACCGCGTCGATGTCGGCTTCGGATATCTCGCGGCAGCGGATGTGTTGCATGGCCAATTGCGCCTGTCAGTCAGCCCCTAGGGTTCGTCATGATGCAAGGCCGAGAGTCTCGCGCGGCCCGGCCGGCCACTTCGCGACGTCGGTGCCATGGGTATGGAACATGGCCACGGCGAGGCGGTCCATGCCGAACGCCACGCAGCCGGTATGCGCCGGCTCGCCCGAGGCATCGGCGATGTTCCAGGTGGTGCCGAAATGATCGCGGTGATAGTTGAAGCTCATGCAGGCCGTGGGCTGCTCCTCGGAGCGCAGCGGCACCAGCAGTTCGAATTTCAGCGATTGCTGCATCTGGCTGACCGCCTTCATCTGGCCGACGCGGCCAAAGAACGGATCGCTGGCATAGTCGACCCGAAACGCCAGGCCGAGATCGCGGGCGATGGCCTGGGCGCGCACCATCCAGCGTTCGCGGAAGCCGGACACGTCGTCCGGGCTGCCGATGCAGACATATTCACGCATCCGGAACGACTGCAGCCGATCGAGGTGGCGGGACGGTTCGTGGCGGAAGCAGTCGGCCGCGACGTCGAAGCGCAAGCCGCCCGACGGCAGCGGGCCTCGGCTCGCGGCGATGGGATAGACCGGATAACAGGCGGCCGGCGACAGCACGAGGTCGGCCGGCGACAGCGACGTCGTCCAGTCACCGCCGGCGTCAAAGCGGCTGACGGCGGAGTGGATTTCCCGCTCGGTTCCGTGCAGCCCGCAGACGCAACCCAGCAGATTGGGAAAACTCTTGAGATAGCCCGACTTCTCCAACTGCCCGCGGTTCATCACCGGCGGAAATCGCATCACTTCGGTATCGGGTTCGCGGTGCCGGGTGATCAGCGCGGCAAGCCGTTCGACCATGTCCTCGTAGAGCGCGGTCCGGGCGTAGACGCCGTCGGTGCCCATCCTGTGGAATAGTGCGTCGGCGAGGTGATCCAAGGGATCAGCGGGTTGCGATGGGATCTCCGGCGAGGCCGTTCGGAGGGCTACATTCATGTTCGGACTTCCAGGTTCGAGGATGGCCTCAACTCAGTCGCGCAGGGTGGCGGGCACGGCGCTCATGAGGCTGGCGGAGGCGATGTTGGTGAGGATGCGGTCGTTGTTGATCATCAGCGGCGCGGAAAGCACGTCGCGGAGCTGGCGGCCGACGCTGAAGTCGCCGTCATTGCGGAACCCCGACAGGCCGCAGGCCCGCATCGCGCTCATCACGGTTGCGACCGCAAGCTCGGAGGCCTCGACCTTCAGCAGGTTGATCGACGACTGGAAGCCGAGTGAACTCAGCGCCGTTTCGTCGTGCTCATGGGTCGTGTAGGTATCGAGCGTCGAAGTGATCATGGCGCGCAATTTGGTCAGGGTCATCCTGGCCGTGGTGAAGTGGGCGGCGCCGGGCGGCATCTGGCCGCCGGCTCCGCGCGCCGCCTTGCGGATGAAAAGCTGCGCGCGGTCGACCGCGGCAGCGGCAATTCCGGCCCAGACCGACGACCAGCAGAGATGCGCGACCGGCGTCATGGTCTGCGCGTGGATCTTTTCATAGGCCTCCGGGAAAACCTGCTCGGCCGCAGCGGTCGCTTTCAGCTCGAAGCCGGCGCTGCAGGTTCCCCGCATACCAAGCGTTTCCCATTCGAGGCTGCGTTCGAGCGTGTAGTTGTCCCTGGTCAGCGCCAGCAGCACCTGATCGGACGCCGCCGCATCGTTGGCGCGGCGGGCGATGGTGACGATGCCGTCGGCCTGCGCACCGTAGGAAATCACGGTAGCGTTGCGCAGCAGCGATATCTCCGCTCCGGCCCGCTCCACGGCTGCGGCGCTGGAACGGATGTTGCCGCCGTTCTGTCCTTCGGTGGTCGAAGATGCGAGCAGCAACTGTTCGGCGGCGACACGGCGCATCAGCTTCTCATGCCAGGGGCTTCCGGCGCCGTGCCGGACCAGGCAGGCCACCTTGGTCTGGTGCATCGCGAAGATCATGGCGGTCGAGGAGCAGGCGCGGCCGAGCGCGTAGCACATGTCGGTGAGTTCGGCGATCGAGGCGCCATGTCCGCCGAACTGGACCGGGATCTGCGCGCCCAGAAGCTTCTGCTGGCGGGCCGCATCGATCGCGGCCTTGGGAAACCGGGCGTTGCGGTCGACGTCGTCCGCCTCCGCAGCCGCAACCGCGGCGACCGCCGCCGTCCGCTGCGCGAAGGCGCCGTTGCCGTCGAGAAATAGCCGCTCACCGGGTTCGGTCGCGGAAGATGCACGGAGCGCGGGATCTTGAATATTCATGGCCGAAACGATCTCCAGGGTTGATCGATGGGATGGAGCCGGCGCGCATCGCGCAGATGTCGCCAGTGCATCCGATCCGGGATCAACGCGTAGGGATTTAATTCAAATGCGTCGATGAAATTCAGGGTAAACGCATTTGCTTTCGGCGCTGACGGTTAACCGGCCGTGTTCCGACACCCTCCGGTTTCCGTGATCGCATCAACGCCCGCCTAATCGTCATTAGCGTTAAGAACGGAATGAGGACTTGCATCAAACGAGATTCACTGTCTTTCAAATGTTGCCGCGACTAGTGTGCGGGGCGGGCCGCCCTGTCCGCTGGCAAGACGATGGAATGGAAATTGGCGATGCAAACCCTCAATACCGACGTTCAGAGCCGGACCGTTGCGCTGGTCAAGGCAATCCTCGAACAGAATTCGATCGTTGCGGAGTTCGATCCGGAGTCGCGTCTTGCGGAGATCGGGCTGACGTCGATGGACATGGTCAATCTGATGCTGGGGGTCGAAGCCGAATTCGACTTCACGATTCCGCAATCCGAAATCACCCCCGATAACTTCAAGTCGGTCGGAACGCTGCAGCAGATGATCGTCCGCCGGCTGCAGGCCGACAAGGCCGCCTGATCGGCGCGCGTCAAGCCGTTTTGCCTACTGATACGTCGCCACGATATCCGACACCGCGCGCTCGAGCTGCTGGGCGGTGGCGCATTGGCGCACCACGCTACAGAACGTCGAATAGCGCGGCATTTCGGAATCGCCCCAGCCCCAGGCCATGCGGCCCTCGGGATTGAGCCACACCAGCCGCTTCGACCGCTGCGCGATCCGGCGCAGGATATCGGCGCGCGGGTCGAGGTTGTTTGACCTGGCATCGCCGAGCACGATCACGGTGGTTTGCTGCGTCACCGAACCCATCCATTGCTTTTCGAAATCGGCGAACGAATTGCCGTAGTCGGACGAGCCGAACCCGACCCTGGACATGATGTCCTGCATGGCGGCTTCCGGCGTTTTGGATTCCAGGATTTTGCTGACCTCGATCAAATGCCCGGAAAAGGCGAACGAACGCACGTCGGATACCACCTCGTGCAGGCTGTGGATCAACAGCAGGAAGAAATCGGAGACCCGCGCCACCGAACCGCTGACGTCGCAGAGTGCGACGATCTTCGGCCGGTCCCGCCGCCTTCGTTTCCAGGCCGTGAGAAAGGGGACGCCGCCCCATGCGGCATTGCGCCGGAGGGTCCGCCGCACGTCGAGATGGCCGCGCCGCTGCCGCTTGCGCGGCTTGCTGTAGCGCTCGCGCAGCCGGCGCGCGATCTGCCGGATCAGCAAGCGCATCTGCTCGACCTGGCGCGGTTCGATCCGCGACAGTGGCGCGTTGCGCAGGATTTCGTTGCGGAGGTTTTCGGCATCCTCGCGCCCGTAGAGCAGGAGCGCCTGCGAAACCGTGTCGCGCACGCTCTCGCGCAACGCCTCCAGAGCGGCGGTCAGCCGTTCCGTCAGCGCCGAATTGGTCACGGACAGTTCGTCGAGATCGTCGCGAAGGCGCGCAATCCCCATCTGGTCGAGAATGCGGCCTGAGAAAATCCCGCGCTGGGTGAAGTAGCGGATATCGGACAGGGCGGCGGAATTGGAGGCGCGGGCGATTGCCGCCGCCATTTCCGATCGGTCCTGCGACAGCAGCAGCTCGCCCAGCGGGCCGATCGCTCCGGTCGATTGGCCGCCGGCCGCCTCGGCCGCCTGAGCCTGCGTCTTTCCGGTCGGGTCGTTCGCGGCACCTTCGGGCGCAGCCTGCCGCGGCTCCGGGGAATCGAAAAACAGATCGAAGCAATCACCCACCGCCTTCTTCTCGTCCTCGGTCTTGGCGAGGGTCAGCAGCAAGATATCGCGCAGGATGCCGCGGTCGGAAAAACCGACATCGGCGACGGCGCGCATCGCATCGATGCTCTCGGCCGGCGAGAGCCGGACTCCCGCTCCCCGCGCCGCGCGAAAGAAGCGATGCAGGTTCTCGCGCACCGGACTCAGCCGAAGACGTTGTGATGGGAAGCCTTGGCGACGAAGCTGGTGACCTGCGGCAGCGTCGCCTCGATGTCGGCCTCGTATTTCAACAGCACGTTGAGGGTATCCCTGACCATTTCGTGGCCGAGTTCCGCGGCCTGCAGAAGCACCAGCACGCGCGCCAAGTCGATGGTTTCGCTCACCGACGGCAGCTTCTTGAGATCGAGGGTGCGGACCTCGTGGATGAATCCGACCATCTGTTTGCGCAGCAAGGGCGAAATCCCGGGCACCCGGCTCTCGACAATGCGCTCCTCCAGCTTCTGCTCGGGGAAGCCGATGTGAAGGTGCAGGCAGCGCCGCTTCAGCGCGTCGCCAAGATCGCGCTCGCCGTTCGAGGTCAGGATCACCGTCGGCGGCACCGCGGCGGCGACCGTCCCGAGCTCGGGAATGCTGACCTGAAAATCACTGAGGATTTCGAGCAGCAGCGATTCGAATTCGGCATCCGACTTGTCGACCTCGTCGATCAGCAGCACGCAGCCGGACGGCTGCTCCAGCGCCTGCAACAGCGGGCGCGGTTCGACGAACTCCTTGGAGAAGAAGACGTCGCCGAAATCGTGCAATTGGGCCAGCGCCGCATCCAGCGTCTCGGCGCCGCCGAGCACTTCGCCGAGCTTGTCCTTCAGGATCTGCGTATAGAGTAACTGCTTGGCGTATTTCCATTCGTACAGCGCTCTCGCCTCGTCGAGTCCCTCATAGCATTGCAGGCGGATCATCTTCAGGCCGCGCCAGGCGGCGATCGCCTTGGCCAGTTCGGTCTTGCCGACGCCGGCCGGACCCTCGACCAGAATCGGTTTCTCGATCTGCTGCGCGAGATAGACCGCGGTGGCGATCTGCCGGCTCGCAATATAGCCCTGCGCGGCAAGGCCATTTTCGACCGCCTCGATCGATGCCGAAGGTCGATGTTCCGCCACCCGGTTCAACTCCAGTCATTGCAAAAATCCGGGAGAGTTCTGCCTGCGTTCCGGGCAAAGGACAAGCCTCGTTTGCGGCCTGGAAGACGTCGCCATGGCAGCCCAGGCCGTTGCTTGGCGACCGGCTGGATCGGAGCTATTGCTGCGGCGATGAAAATCTTTCCCGCCATGATCGCGGCGCTCGCGACGCTGCTTGCCGGCCCCGCAGATGCGATCGTCGGCGGTGCTGCGCCCGCCGCCGATGGCATTGGCCGCTCCGTCGTCACCATCGTCGGCTCGCGCGGCACCTTCTGCAGCGGCGCCCTGATTGCCCCCGATCTGGTGTTGACGGCCGCGCATTGCCTGCAACCCGGCGCGATCTACAAGGTCGTCGAATATGGCGCGGACCGCGAGCCGCAATTGCGCGACGCCAGCCACGTCGCCTTTCATCCCTCGTTCAGCCTGCACGCCATGATGGCGCATCGCGCCACCGCCGATGTCGGACTGTTGCAGCTCGAAGCCGCGCCGAAGGGCCGGACGGCATCGGCGATCGGCGCGCCGCAAGCGCCGCTTGCCGCGGGCAGCCGGTTCACCATTGCCGGCGTCGGCGTCACGGTTCGCGGCGAGGGCAAGAGCGGAGGCACCGTTCGCAGCGCCGACCTCGTCGCGACCGGACGGCCGGGGACGCTACAGATCCGCCTGGTCGATCCGGCCGGCCAGGGCGTTCGCTCCGGGCTCGGTGCGTGCACCGGCGATTCCGGGGGGCCGGTTGTCGAGGATCAGCAGGGCCGGCCCGTGATCGTCGGCGTCGTGAGCTGGTCGACGGGACCGAACGCCGGCAGCGGCTGCGGTGGCCTGACCGGCGTCACCCCGCTCACGCTCTATCGCGACTGGATCGCCGGCACCGCGCGGCAATGGGGCGTGGCGCTGCCGATGTAGCCGGAAAATGCAGCGGCCTCGGCGCGTCACCAGGCCGGTCGCGGGCGCGACGGCGAGGCGATACCGG
>DASUIA010000245.1:0-9377 GCA_036273255.1 Bradyrhizobium sp. | reverse complement strand
GCGGTGGATTTTTCCGACGAGCAGATCGAACTGTTCGACGATGTGTTCCAGTGCCTGATGCATCACATCGAGACATCGGCCAAGGCGCTGTTGGCCAACCGCCTCGCTCCAATCAGCAGCGCCCCGCCCGTCACCATCCGCACCCTGGCGTTCGACGACGTCATTGAAATCGCCGGCCCGGTGCTCTCCAGATCGGAGCGGCTCGATGACGAGGCGCTGATCGAAACCGCTCGCAGCAAGGGCCAGGCGCACCTGATGGCAATTTCGACCCGCCGCGTGCTGAGCGGTGCCGTGACCGACGTGCTGGTATCGCGCGGCAATGACGAGGTGGTCCAGAACACCGTCAACAATCCCGGCGCGGAGTTTTCCGAGCATGGTTTCACCCGGCTCGTGGAGCGGGCGGAAGGCGACGACGACCTCGCTACCTGCATCGGCCTGCGATCGACGATTCCGCGCCATCTCTACCTCAGGCTGATCGCCAAGGCGTCGGCGACGGTGCGGGCTCGCCTCGAGGCAGCCAATCCGCAGCAGGCCGCGGACGTGCCGAATGCGGTGCGGGCAGCGACGCAACTGGCGCGCGCCGCGCCGAACCGCGAGACCGCCATCGCGCAGGCACTGGTCAAGTCGCTATACGACGACGGCCGGCTCGACGAGCACCAGGTCGAGGTATTTGCCCTCGCCGGCAAATTCGACGAGGCCAACGCCGCGATCGCCGCGCTCGCCAATGTGTCGGTGTCGATCGCCGAAAACATGATGGTGGAAACCCGTGCCGAAGGCGTGATGATTCTGGCGAAGGTCTCGGGAATGTCCTGGACCACCGTGAAGGCGATCATCGACATGCGCGACGATCTGTCGGGGCTGCCGCGCTCCGATCTCGCGGCCTGCAAGGAGACCTACGAACGGCTGCGGCCCTCGACTGCCCAGCAGGTGCTGCGCTTCCACCGCATGCAGCAGGCGGCGCCGGCGGCCTGATACCAACGGCCCTCGTAATTGACTCGTCATGCCCGCGCTTGTCGCGGGCATCCACGTCTTGAAAGCCGAACAGCATCAAAGACGTGGATGGCCGGAACAGGTCCGGCCATGACGAAGATAGAGGGTCATCATCCGGGACCGTTGGTACGAGGCCCGTTCGACTCTGTGGGCTTTAGACCGTTGTCATTGCCGCTTCTCCTGTGGCCTCGTGGTTCGAGACGCCGCGCAAGGCGCAGCTCCTCACCATGAGGGTCTAGCACCTCATCCAGGAAGAAGACCTCATCCTGAGGAGCATCGCGAAGCGATGCGTCTCGAAGGATGAAGCCAATGAGGTCGAAATTGCGCCAGCTAGAATCTGAGCATTCGCGAACCCGCCAGCGCGCCAATCGCGGCGACCAGCGCGGTCGCAATGCTGTACCAGGTCGCGACGAACAGCGGTGAATCGTCGGTGCAGTGCGAGGCGTACAGGGTCGCACCCAATCCGGCCGACAACATTCCGGCGATCGCGCCGGCGAGCGCCGGCCGGGCGGGAGCGCCGTGCCGCAACCCGATCAGCGCTCCCGCGAGCAGCGGCAGCGACAGAACCGGAATGGCCGTCATGCAGACCCGTGAATTGTGGCCGACCAATCGCGTCATCATCGGCAGCCGCTGCGGCACCATCATCTCGCCGCCGATCGCAGCGACGAGGATCCCGGCGGGCAGCAGCAGCAACCACACCCAGCCGCCCAGCATTGCTTCCGGCCGCGACAAATGCAGGCTGACGGCGATGCCGGCGATCGCCAGCGCCAGCGTCACCACGAATTTCAGGTCGAAGAACGGATTATGCATCGCGGTCATGATGTCGGGACGAAAACCCAGCGCCACGAAGAACATCGCCATCGACACCGGCAACGCGGCGAGCAATGCCAGCGCCAGCAGAAACCCGACCGGCCGGGCGCGATAGGCGCCGTCGACCGCCAGGGTTCGGATCAGACGATCGGTTTCCATGGTCATTGTTCCCGCAATTTGGCGGTGAGTCCGGCAAGCCCGCGATGCAGCGCCACCCGCACCGCGCCTTCGCTCATTCCGAACCTGGCCGCGGTATCCTTGATCGAGGCGCTCTCGACCGCGATCGACTGCAGCACCTCGCGCTGTCGTGCCGGCAGCGACCCGAGCTGGGCCGCGATCTCGGTTGCCGGCGCGCTGTCCGCGGCGGGTTCGCTCGCGATGGTCTCGGCGAAGTCATCGATGTTGACAAAAATCCGCCGGCCGCGGCGACGCAGCGCGTCGATCAGCTTGTTGCGGGCGATCGCAAACAGCCACGGGGCGAACGGCGCGTTGGCGTCCCAGGTATGCCGCTTCAAATGCACCGCCAACAGAATGTCCTGCACGATATCCTCGGATTGATCGACCGGCTGCCCGGCCCGCGCCAGGCCGCGGCGCGCCGCAGCCCTCAAGACCGGCGTCACGGCCTTGAGCAGACGGTGATACGCCGCACTGTCGCCTGAAATGGCCAGCCGCATCAGACCGGTCCACTCGTCGTCACGTTCGCGCACGCGCGCTCCCACCATGCAATTCGGTCGATCTTTCAAATTGTTACACCCGCGGCGAGGGATCACGAAGTCGTGATACGATCGTGAAAGACCTGCGGCGCGGGAATCGCCAGCCGGGTTCGGCACGGAAAGGCTCATAACATCGATCGACGGTGCTGACACCGGTGAGATTGCCGACGGAATTTCCGGGCCGGCCCGAAGATTCCCATTTTCTGCCGCGGTGCCGACACGGCCGGGGTCTCATTTCCCGCCGGGAGCTGGCAAAAGGGGAGATCAGCGAATGAATATCAACGCCAGTGGGCGCGCGGCATTGATCATCGCAACCGGATTGTTCGTAGGGCTGGCAGGCCCATCGCAGGCAGCCACCGACGGCGATGCCGATGCAGCAACCTCAGCGGCGGAAGCCCCGGCAGGCGCTCCCGTGAGATTGAGCGACTATACCAAACACGTCTCACACCACTGGAAAAAACACACCCACCACAAGGCGGCGCGGAAATCCCCTTCCGACAAAAAAACCGCCGATGCCGCCGACCGCGATGCCGACAATTCGCCCACGGTCCAACCAGCCACGATCCCGGCCTCGGTCGCCAACGCCAATGCGCAAATCGCCACCCCCGACACCCCGGCCGAAAACGATGCCAACGCGATGACGGCGCGCGCCAACACGATCGTCCAGAACACACCGGACGCGCCGGCCGATGCGCCGCCGGCAGCCGATGCCCAGGTCGTCGCGCCCGATCAGCTCAACGACGTCGATCGCTCGCTTCGCGACAGCGCGCCGCCCACGGCCACGCTGGCCGTAGCCTCGGCCGAGCCGCCGGTCCCGGTGGTTGCCGCGGCGGCCACCACCGAACCCTCCGCCTGGGACAGGACTTCGCTGATCGGAAAAGTCTTCATCGGCTTCGGAGCACTGCTGACCATGGCCTCTGCCGCACGCATGTTCATGGCGTGACATTCGAGCGGCCCGCTCAGCGCGGTCCGGCTCGAAACGAGGCCCCTTGAAGCCCGGGCCGCCAGCAGGCAAAGTCCCGACGGTCCGGCCCGGGGGAACTCATGAGCACGTTCGAACACATCATCGTCGAGGGCAAGGGCGCGGTCGGCGTCATCACGCTCAACCGTCCGAAGCTGCTCAATGCGCTATCCTTTGGCGTGTTCAGGGAAATTGCCGCTGCGGTCGACGACCTCGAAGCCGACGACAAGATCGGGTGCATCATTTTCGCCGGCAGCGAAAAGGCCTTCGCCGCCGGCGCCGACATCAAGGAAATGCAGCCGAAGACCTTCATCGACATGTTTTCCAGCGATTTTGCCGCGATTGGCGGCGACCGTGTCGCCAACTGCCGCAAGCCGACCATCGCCGCCGTCAGCGGCTATGCGCTCGGCGGCGGCTGCGAACTCGCGATGATGTGCGACATCATCATCGCCGCCGATACTGCGAAATTCGGCCAGCCGGAGATCACGCTCGGCACCATCCCGGGAATCGGCGGGACCCAGCGCCTGACGCGCGCGATCGGCAAATCCAAATCGATGGATCTGTGTCTCACCGGGCGGATGATGGATGCCGCCGAGGCCGAACGCTCGGGGCTGGTCAGCCGCATCGTGCCGGCGGACAGGCTGATGCAGGAAGCGATGGCGATGGCGGAAAAAATCGCGTCGATGTCCCGCCCCGCCGCCGCGATGGCAAAAGAAGCCATCAACCGCGCGTTCGAGACCCCGCTGTCGGAAGGTCTCGGCGTCGAGCGCAACCTGTTTCACTCGACCTTTGCGCTGGAAGATCGATCCGAAGGCATGGCGGCCTTCATCGAGAAACGCAAGCCGGTCAACAAGAACCGGTAGAGGGCGCTCGCCAGGGCAAGCGCCGCAAAACAATCCCGGCTGTCATTCCGGGATGCGCCCCCTTGGCGCAGACCCGGAATCCACAACCACCATCGGGAGTATGGATTCCGGGCTCGCGCCGCTTCGCTTCGCGCCCCGGAATGACGAAGAATTGGATGATCTTTTCAACCGGCGCGGGTTTTCGCCAGCGCGGCGCTGACCAATGCGCGGTAGGCCCGTTCGGAGAACCTCACGGGCTTGTCGAGCCCGAGCCGCGCCAGGCATTCCTGATCGGCCCGGTTCGGCGGGTGTCTCGCGCCCTGCCACCACAGTCCCGGCAGCCGCAGCGGCGCGCGCTGCGCGTCCTGCAGCAATTGCAGCGCCGGAATCAATCGCTGTTCGATGGCGGTGAAATCGCTGCCAAACGGAAATAGCGGCAACAGGCCCGCCTCCCGTGCGGGCCTCAGGGCGCGCGCGATCCGCTCCGGGTTGTTGTCACGCTGCGCCGCCGGGATCGCGAAGTCCTTCGGTAGCTTGCCGGCGTCCTTGGCCTGCCGCATCAGACCGTCCTGAAAGCGGGAATCCGCCACTCCCAGCATCGCCGCAATCACCTCGGCGTCGGATTTTCCCCTGAGATCGGCGACGCCATACTCGGTAACGATGACATCGCGCAGATGCCGTGGGATGGTCTCGTGGCCATAGCTCCAGCGGATATTGGAGGTGTCGCCTGATCCGGCCTGCCGTGTCGACTCGAGCGTGAGGATCGAGCGGGCGCCGGCCAGTGCAAACGCCTGTGCCACGAAATTGTATTGGCCGCCCACCCCGCTCACCACCTGCCCATTCTCCAGGCCGTCGGAAATCGCAGCCCCGAGCAGCGTCGCCATCATCGCATTGTTGACAAAGCGGGCGTCGACGCGGGCGCGCCGCTTGGCGTCCTCATCGCCATAGAGCTCATTGGTGAACGACACGGGCATCATCCGGATCCGTGCGATCTGTTCCGGCGCCATCTCGCGCAGGCGGCGATAGAACGACCGCGGTCCGAGAAAGAACGCGCCGTGCAGCACCACGCCATCGACCTCGCGCTTGAGAATGCCGGCATCGATCAGGCCGATGAAAGCCTCGAACAGCATTTCGCTGACGCCGTAGAGGCCCTTTTCGAACGGACCGGCCAGCGGCGCCGGACCCGGCTCCGCCGCCGGCGCGAGTTGGCGCATGATCGCGCGGAACTGCGCATTGTCGCGATGACGCGTGATCAGGCCCTGCGCCAGCGCATCGCCCACCTGCCCGATCCCGATCTGAAGCGTGCCGCCGTCGCGCACCAGTCCCGCGGCATGAAGACCGATGGCGTATTTGCCGTCGGAAATTGGCTCGGATGGCGGCGCGAACAGCGGAAAATCGGTCGCGGGACCATCGAGGATCGCGCTGAATGCGTCCGCCGGCAAATCGCCCGGGCCGGGCATGAATGGCAGTTCGGAATTGACCTGACCGATCAGCCTGAAAGATGCCCGCCCCTCGGCGCGGGCGCGCAGCACGTCGAGCGTCGTATCGGTATTGCAGCTCAAACTGTAGCGCGCGACGCCATCGACCACGCGCTTTGCCACCAATTGGGTGACGACGTTGAGCCCGCGCGCCAGCAAATAGGATGATGCATGGGTATAGTTTGCGGAAATGTAATGTTGCTGCGCGAACGGGACGTGCAGCCACCTTCCCGCCAGAAAGAAGAATTCGATGACACGGATATTGGGCGGCAACATGCCCGCATGCAGTGCATCCGCATAAGCGAGATCCGGATAGCCGCCGAACAGGCGGTCGATCACGGGCGCGATGAAGCGGCGTTCCAGCAGGTTCGATGGTTTCGGCTTTTCCAGCGTCAGGGCCGAAAAGAAGGTCAGGTTGATGCTGCGGTCGGCGCTGGCACGCGCGAACAATGCATTGGCAATATGGTTGGCCTTGCCGAGTCCGAGCGGCAGCCCGACCACGAGATTGGTTCCGACATCGCGGACGATATCCTCCGCAATCGCCTCGGGATCGGAGAACAGTTTCGGCATCAAGGGCGGGCTCGGAAACGACTGGAAACCAACGTTCGGAATCGAACGCCGACCAGCAGAACCTATAGCCTAATTGCACCCGAGATTCGTCTGTGACGAACCGGCAACAGCCAACGGGGGAATTGCACCGGTTTCTGCGACCGCTGGTTTGCCTGTGGCGGCGCCGCCCTCTAAACAGGTAGACATGCCGCAGGGATAGGCGAGCGGACGGCCGGGTTTGCTGTGGAATCACATGATTGGGCGTGCCGCCAGGGTTGGCCACGAGGCAAGGCGTGTGCTCCGGGTGGGCACCTGCCTTGGCATTGTGGCTTGCCTCGGCGCTGCCGCGACCGCGGCCCAGGGAGAGAGCCTGCCCGAGGCGCTGGCCAAGGCCTATCAGACCAACCCGCAGCTCAATGCCGAACGGGCGCGGCAGCGCGGCACCGACGAGAACGTTCCACAAGCCCTTGCCGGTTATCGGCCGCAGATCGTCGCCAGCCTGAGCGGCGGCCTGCAGGCGGTGCGCAATCTGCTGCCCGACAATACCGTGCAATCGGCGAACCTGAAGCCATGGATCATCGGCGTGACGGTGACGCAGACGCTGTTCAACGGCTTCAAGACGGCCAACAGCGTCCGCGTCGCGGAATTGCAGGTGCGCTCCGGCCGCGAGGCGCTGCGCAATGTCGGCCAGGGCGTGCTGCTCGACGCGGTCACGGCGTATACCAATGTGCTGGCCAATCAGTCGCTGGTTGAAGCGCAGCGCTCCAATGTCTCGTTTCTGCGCGAAACCCTGACGATCACCCAACGACGTCTCAAGGCTGGCGACGTCACCCCGACCGACACCTCGCAGGCCGAGGCGCGCCTCAGCCGCGGCCTGGCCGATCTGAACGCCGCCGAAGTCAACCTCGCCGTCAGCCAGGCGACCTACAACCAGGTGATCGGCAATCCGCCCGGACAATTGAAACCGGCCGACGCCGTGGATCGTTATCTGCCGCACAGCCGCGACGACGCGACCGCGCTCGCCATCAAGGAGAATCCCGCGGTCATCGCTGCGAGTTTCGATGTCGACGTCGCCTCCACCACCATCCATGTCGCCGAGAGCAGCCTGATGCCCACCGTCACCCTGCAAGGCAACGCCAGCCACAGCATGGACAGCGATCCAACGCTGGGTACTTTCCGGACCGACCAAGCCTCGATCGTCGGCCAGGTGACCGCGCCGATCTACGATGGCGGCACCGCTGCCTCGCAGACCCGGCAAGCCAAGGAGATGGCCGCGCAAAGCCGGCTCGTTCTCGATCAGGTCCGCAACCAGGCGCGCACCGCGGCGACCGGCGCGTGGGTCGCCAATGAAGGTGCCAAGATCGCCGTGACGGCATCCGAATCCGAAGTGCGCGCGGCGACTGTTGCCTTGCAGGGCGTGCAGAAGGAAGCCCAGGGCGGACAGCGCACCACGGTCGATGTTCTGAATTCGGAGGCGGACCTGATTTCGGCAAAGGCGCGGCTCATCGGCGCGCAGCGCGATCGCGTGATCGCGTCCTATACGCTGCTCAGCGCCATCGGGCGGCTCGACGTCAAGACGCTCGCGCTCAACACGCCGGACTATCTGCCGGAAGTGCACTATCATCAGGTGCGCGATGCCTGGGAAGGACTGCGCACCCGCACACCCTCGGGCCAGTGATGTCACACCAAATCGTGGTGACGGAAACCAGGAAAAGGAAAACGGGGAGTGAGTGGATGTTCACCAGACGCGGTCTCCTTCGTGCCTCGGTCGCAGCCGGGGTTGTCATGACCGGACGCCATGCTCTCGCCGGGGCATCGCAGCCCTCGACGCCAGTCAATTTCGACGTTCCGGCTCACGCCTGCGATTGCCATACCCATATTCACGGCGACCCGGAAAGATTTCCGTTCTTTTCGGGGCGCGCCTATACGCCCGAACCGGCGTCGCCGGAAGAAATGGCGGCGCTGCACAAGGCGCTGCATATCGAGCGCGTGGTGATCGTGACGCCGAGCGTCTATGGCCCCGATAACTCCGCTACGCTGTTCGGGATCAGGGCGCGCGGCGCGAACGCGCGCGGCGTCGCCGTGATCGACGACAAGACGCCCGAAAGCGATCTCGACGCGATGAACGAGGCGGGCATCCGCGGCATCCGCCTCAATCTGGCGACCGGCGGGGTCAGCGATCCCAATGTCGGGCGCCAGCGCCTGGCGGCGGCGATTGAACGCGTCAAAAACCGCAACTGGCACGTCCAGATGTTCACCGGCCTCGCCATGATCTCCGCCGTCAAGGATCTGGTCGCGGCATCGCCGGTCCCCGTCGTGTTCGATCATTTCGGTGGCGCCCAGGGTGCGCTTGGGCCGGAACAGCCGGGCTTTGCCGACCTGCTCGCGCTGGTGCAGTCGGGCAACGCCTATGTCAAGATTTCCGGCGCCTACCGGGCTTCCCGGCTTGCGCCCGACTACGCGGACGTGATCCCGCTGGCGCGGGCGCTGATCGCGGCGAATGCCGATCGGATCATCTGGGGCACCGACTGGCCGCACCCGAATTCAGTCACGCCGCCCGGACGCAAGCCGACCGAACTCACGCCGCTATTCCAGATCGACGACGGCCGCCTGCTCAATCAGCTTGCGGTATGGGAGCCCGATGCCGCGACCCGCCACCGGATCCTGGTCGACAATCCGGCCAGGCTTTATGGATTTTGAGGTTCGGTCGCCGAAGCCGCATGCGGCAGCGGCGCCATCCCGGCGCCGTAGCCGCGCAGCCAGTTCGCTGCCTTGCGCAGCCCGCCGAACGGAAACACGTGGAAGCCCGAGATCGGTGCCGTCACGGAAGATGGCGCCGATTGCAGGCCACGCATGACGTCATCCGGCCCGGTATCAGTCAAAAGCCGGCTGTGGCGGCCGATCTGGCCGCGCAGCGAACGCATCGAGTTGCCAATACCGCAGCGGAGCGCAAACTTCATCAGCGTCGCGGCCGTCGCGGGTCCGGCAAGACCGACGATTACCTCGAGGTCGAGCCGGCGCGCCTGCAGCTCGC
>DASUIA010000244.1:0-49432 GCA_036273255.1 Bradyrhizobium sp. | reverse complement strand
CGCCCCTCTTGCCGGAACGGGACGGCCGACCTTAAGCCACTGATTTGGGGTCGGTGTGAAGCGCAATCTTGCCCGTCGTGCCACTGTGCCGCAGTTCTCTTCTCGTCATTCCGGGGCGCGAAGCGAAGCGGAGCGAGCCCGGAATCCATTGGGCCGCAATGATCGCGGTGGGATGGATTCCGGGCTCGCGCCAAGAAAGTGGCGCGCCCCGGAATGACGAAGAGCAGAAGTTTCAGCGCGTGTGTTCGTCGGTGGTTCGCGCCGCGGATTTGTGCGAGGGCCGGCTTCCCGCGCCGCCTTCCTCGCAGGGCAGCGGCTTCCATGATCCATCGGCCTGCGGCTCGTACGCCGTGCAGGCCGAGAGGGCCGGCTTGTCGTCGGCTTTCTGGGGGTCGGTATGTTTCGCCAGCGCTGGCGATGCCAGCAGGGCCAGCGCGGCGATCAAACCAGTGAAGATCGTTGCTGCGATCCGCATCTCGACTCTCCTTTCGGTAACCGAACTATCTCCAAAGAAAACGATTGTGGCGATTTTTTGCAAGCGACGGCGGATGTGGCGGTTCGCCTGATTTTCCGCCAGCATGCGGGCCCGCTTGCTTTCCAGCAATGGCCCGCGCATTGGTTCTGCGACATGAGCCTGCTGAATTCTCCGTTCGACCCCGCGCGCGAGGCGGCGCTCGTCACCGGCGCGGGCAACGGCGGCGCAATCCGCAAGGGTAGCCCGGATGGAGCCCTCGGGTCACGCCTCCGGCGTGCCCAAGGATAATCTCCGCGCAATCCGCGAATCGGAACGCGAGGAGACGGCCCGGATTTCGCTTCGCTGCATCCGGGCTACGTTTGCTCGATGGGCTGAACGGTCATTTGTTGTGCTTCCTGCGAAAATCCGTGAGCGATTTCGCACCGGTTTCCTTCAACAGGTCTTCCAGCTTCATATCGCTTCGCCAACCTGCAGCAAAATTGGCGCCGTAGGTTTTGCGGAGCGTGCCAACGCGCGTGCTTCCCGATTTGCGACGAATTTCGCCGGCCGTGTCTCGATGACGGCCGTCCAATCCTTGTAGTTTTGCCCCAGCCGATCTCTTCTCTCCCAAGACGACCGCATGAACGGCGGCTTTGTGACTGGGTCGGCTTCGGTCCTCTTAGTGATATCTCCGTGACCTGCCAGTAAGCCAGCGATCGAAATATCTTCATCCAGTTCTTCCCAGTGCAGACCGACACGGCTCAACTCGACCTTGGCGCGTTGCGCTGGCTTTGCACGAAGCAACCGCGGAAACCATGCGAGCGGCACACGGACGGTGCGCCCGTCGGTGAGATCGACGGTCATGGTGTGCTCATCGAAATGGACCCGGCTAGCCGAAACGGTCATGCCACGCTCTCAGAAGGAGTTCACGGTTTGCCGATACGGTCCGCGCAGGATATTCGAAAGCTCGCGCGGATTGAAGCCGTAACTGTCGGCTATAGACACGTCCGGCTGCAGCCAGATTTTTGCATCGCGGCCGCCGCCCTTGATGTGGATATGAGGAGGCTCCGGTGGCCGCCCTTCGTTGGAGAAGAAATAGTATCGCAAGCCACCGCGGCGGAGCACGACGGGCATAATCGCTCCAAAAAACCGAGACGTTCCCGTACTGCACCGGAAATCATCAAAGCAATTGTAGCTGGGATGCAGCCAATCGCAACCGGAGATTGTGCCTGCGCTGGACGACCAATGCGCGATGCTTCCGGTCGTACAGCAGCTATTGCACTTCTATCGGAACTCTCGCTCAGGCTTTCCGCCATTGATCCGGCGAACCGACCGATGTGTTGCGGACCCGCTCGACATGGGGCCGACTGCCCGGGCTTAGCTCGCGGGCGCGGTCGATGGCTTGCCGCTGTGTGGGCAGCACGTCGCTCGCTCGTTGCGAATTAGCACGTCGCACCGCGTAGTCCCCTTGAGGACGCTGTTCGACGTAGACGCGTTTGTCAGCCATCAGAAACTCCCACGACTCCCATTGCTCCGTTTCTCACGAACACCCCGTCGTGGACCCACACGTATCGCACTTCATGCAGGTGCCGTTGCGCACCAGGGTGAAGTTGCCGCATTCCGAGCACATCTCGCCTTCGTAACCCTTGGCCTTGGCCTCGGCGCGGCGCTCGGCCTTGCTCGGGGCGGCGGCGATGCCGGCCTTGCTCCATTGCAGGGCTTCGAGCTTTTCGGTCGGCGACAGTTCGTGCTGGGCTTCCTGCTTCAGCGCCACCGCGCCTTCGAGGCTTTCGGCGACGCGGTTGTGGCCGGGCGAGAGCGAGGTCACGCGGGAGCCGCCGGCCGGCGCGCTGTCGGACCCCGAACCGATCGCGGCCGAGCCGCCGCGCATGACGACGAGGTTGTCGGTGCGCGAACGGGTCAGTCCCTTGGACAGATACTTGGTGGCCTGCGCGCCCTGCGTTCCCTCCGGCTCCTTGCCTTCGCCGACGCCCTTGCCGAGCGCGTCGAAACCGGACTCGTTGGGGTCGACATGGGCGAGGTCGAAGCGCGACATGTAGCTGACCGCGAGTTCGCGGAACACATAGTCGAGGATCGATGTGGCGTATTTGATGGAGTCGTTGCCCTGCACCGGGCCGGCCGGCTCGAAGCGGGTGAAGGTGAAGGCGTCGACATATTCCTCCAACGGCACGCCATATTGCAGGCCGAGCGAGACCGCGATGGCGAAATTGTTGATGAAGGAGCGCAGCGCGGCGCCCTCCTTGTGCATGTCGATGAAGATCTCGCCGAGCCTGCCGTCGTCATATTCGCCGGTGCGCAGATAGACCTTGTGGCCGCCGACCACTGCCTTCTGGGTGTAGCCCTTGCGGCGATCCGGCATCTTCTCGCGCTCGCGCATGACGACGATGCGCTCGACCAGTTTTTCCACGATCTTTTCCGAGACCTGGGTGGCGCGGACCGCCATCGGCTTGTCGTAGAACGCCTCGATCGCATCGTCCTCGTCGTCATCGTCGCTGATGAGCTGCGAGTTCAGCGGCTGCGACAGCTTCGAGCCGTCGCGGTAGAGCGCGTTGGCCTTCAGGGCGAGCTTCCAGGACAAGAGATAGGCCGCCTTGCAATCCTCCACGGTGGCATCGTTCGGCATGTTGATGGTCTTGGAGATCGCGCCCGAGATGAAGGGCTGCGAGGCCGCCATCATCCGGATGTGGCTTTCCACCGACAGATAGCGCCTGCCGATCTTGCCGCAGGGGTTGGCGCAGTCGAACACCGGATAGTGCTCGGCCTTCAGATGCGGCGCGCCTTCCACCGTCATCGCGCCGCAGATGTGGACATTGGCGGCCTCGATCTCGCGCCTGGAGAAACCGACCGCGGCAAGCAGGTCGAAGCCCGGAGCGGCAATGGCCTCGGCGCCGATGCCGAGCGTGTCGCGGATGAAGTCCTCGCCAAAGGTCCATTTGTTGAAGGCGAATTTGATGTCGAACGCGGTCGGCAGCGCCGTCTCCACCTTGGCGATCGCCTCGTCGGTGAAGCCCTTCGCCTTCAGCGTCGAGAGGTTGATGCCCGGCGAATTGGACAGCGAGCCGTGGCCGACCGCATAGGCCTCGATCTCCGCGATCTCGCTTTCGCGATAGCCGAGCGCGCGCAGCGCCTCCGGGACGGCGCGGTTGATGATTTTCCAGTAGCCGCCGCCGGCGAGCTTCTTGAACTTCACCAGCGCGAAATCGGGCTCGATGCCGGTGGTGTCGCAATCCATCACCAGGCCGATGGTGCCGGTCGGCGCCACCACGGTTACCTGCGCATTGCGATAGCCGTTGGTCTCGCCGAGCTCGAGCGCCCGGTCCCAGGCGGCCCTGGCATGGCCGACGAGGTCGGCCTGCGGGCAGGAGGCGTGATCGAGCGGCACCGGGTTGACCGCCAGCGCCTCATAGCCGCGGGATTCGCCATGGGCGGCGCGGCGATGGTTGCGGATCACCCGCAGCATGTGCGCGGCGTTCTTCTTGTAGCCGGGGAAAGTGCCGAGTTCGGCCGCCATCTCGGCCGATGTCTTGTAGGCGATGCCGGTCATGATCGCGGTCAGCGCGCCGCACAGCGCGCGGCCTTCCCTGGAATCATAGGGCAGGCCCATGGTCATCAAGAGGCCGCCGATATTGGCAAAGCCGAGGCCGAGGGTGCGGAATTCATAGGACAGTTCGGCGATCGCCTTGGACGGGAACTGGGCCATCATGACCGAGATTTCGAGCACCAAAGTCCACAGCCGGCACAGATGCTCGTAGGATTCGACGTCGAAGCGGCCCTTGCCGGTCTCGCCGGCGGCCGGCGGGGTGAAGAAGGTCAAAAGATTGGCGGACGCCAGATTGCAGGCGGTGTCGTCCAGGAACATGTACTCCGAGCACGGATTGGAGGCGCGGATCTCGCCGGATGCCTTGCAGGTGTGCCAGTCGTTCATGGTGGTGTTGAAGTGCAGGCCGGGGTCGGCCGAAGCCCAGGCGGCGTGTCCGATCCTTTCCCAGAGATCGCGCGCCTTCAGCGTCTTGGTCACCTTCTTGTTGGTACGCCCGATCAGATTCCAGTCGCCGTCGGTTTCCACCGCGCGCAGGAAGTCGTCCTTCAGCGATACCGAATTGTTGGAGTTCTGGCCGGAGACGGTGAGATAGGCCTCGGAATCCCAGTCGGTGTCGTAGACCGGGAAGTCGATCTCCTTGTAGCCCTGCCGCGCGAACTGGATCACCCGCTTGATGTAATTGTCGGGCACCATGGCGCGGCGGGCGAGCTTGATCTCGCGGCGCAGCGCCGGGTTCTTTTCGGGATCGAAGCAATCGTCGCCCGAACCCTCGCAGTTGACGCAGGCCTTGAGCACCGCCTTGAGATGCTTCTGGTTGATCCGGGAGCCCGTCACCAGCGCGGCGACCTTCTGCTCCTCCTTCACCTTCCAGTCGATATAGGTCTCGATATCGGGATGGTCGACATCGACCACCACCATCTTGGCGGCGCGGCGCGTGGTGCCGCCGGACTTGATGGCGCCGGCGGCGCGGTCGCCGATCTTGAGGAAGCTCATCAGGCCGGAGGAGCGGCCGCCGCCGGACAGCCTTTCGCCTTCGCCGCGCAGCCGCGAGAAATTGGAGCCGGTGCCGGAGCCATATTTGAACAGCCGCGCCTCGCGCACCCACAGGTCCATAATGCCGCCCTCGTTGACGAGGTCGTCCTCGATGCCCTGGATGAAGCAGGCATGCGGCTGCGGATGCTCGTAGGCCGATTTCGACTTGGTCAGCTTGCCGGTTTTCCAATGGACGTAATAATGGCCCTGGCCCGGGCCATCGACGCCATAGGCCCAATGCAGGCCGGTGTTGAACCATTGCGGCGAGTTCGGCGCCACCATCTGCTTCGCCAGCATGTAGCGCAACTCGTCGAAGAAGGCCTGGGCGTCGTCCTCCGAGCTGAAATAGCCGCCCTTCCAGCCCCAATAGGTCCAGCAGCCGGCGAGGCGGTCGAACACCTGCCTGGCCGAGAGTTCGCTGACATAGCGCTCGTTCTCGGGCAGATTGGCCAGCGCCTCGGTGTCGGGTACCGAGCGCCACAGCCAGGACGGCACGGTCTCTTCCTCGACCTTCTTCAGCCGCGAGGGCACGCCCGCTTTACGGAAATACTTTTGCGCCAGCACGTCGGAGGCGACCTGCGACCAGAATTCCGGCACCTCGACGTTTTCGAGGCGGAACACCACCGAGCCGTCGGGATTGCGGATTTCAGATGTCGTCAATCTGAAATCAATCGCCGCATAGGGTGATTGGCCGGAAGTGGTGTTGCGCCGTTCGATTCGCATGGTCTTGCCCCGTTCTTTTCTGACCGGACCGCCGCCGCGGTATCCGGAGTTTGTCCTTGAGCGAGCCTTTCGGCCATGGCTTGCCGCCGGGTCCGAAATTTTCGCGGGTTCAGCCGGTGGACCGGCCTGTTTCTGTACCAACGCCCCAACGCGCCATCAGAGCCATTCTGGCCCGTTTTACCCGCCGAAAGGGGTCCAGAATTCGGGGCAAATTCGCCCGTCACCCGTGCCTCAACCGGCAATCGGAGTGGTGCTTCTGGAACCCTGTCAGGGAGCGTCCGGCCGGACTGATGACGACCCGCACCGAACGATCCAAAGCTAGGACGACTCCAACGCGCCCGTCAAGGACTAGTACGAGTTTCTGAATCAAATACTAAATATGGTGGAAAAGCGGGAAAACCAAGGGGACGGACCACGCCTTGACGGGATCAAGTATCAGTGAGTCCTCAGGGAATCCCAAACGAAAAAATTTGCTCCGCGGCGACGATTTCGCGCTTCCTCCCGCTGTTCACAGGGCAACAATTTATTGTGCCCCGGGGATTGCTCCGCGGAGACTCAACTCCCTGTGTCGGCAGGGCCGGGCTGGCATGCCCCGGGGCGATGGCCAGCGGCGCCGATAACCGGCATGGTGCCCGGCGATTCCCAGGGTTATCCACCCCATGACAACTCCAGACCGGCCGGCCGCGCGGGCTCGAATCGCCCCCGCGGGCTTGATTTTCCTCGCCATCACCTCGGTTGGCTGGGGCTTCAACTGGCCCGTCACCAAATTCCTCCTGAGCGAGCTGCCGCCGCTCACCCTGCGCGGCACCACCGGCGTGATCGGCGCGCTGCTGCTGGCGCTGCTGGCCATCTTGCGCGGCCAGAGTCTCGTCGTGCCGCGCCAATCCTGGCTGCGGCTGGTGCTGGCCGCCTTTCTCAACGTGGCCTGCTGGATGTCGCTGATGGGGCTGGCGCTGCTCTGGCTGCCGGCCAGCGAGGCCGCGCTGATCGCCTACACCATGCCGGTATGGGCCTCGCTGCTGGCATGGCCGATGCTCGGCGAGCGGCCGAATCTATTGCGCGTCGTGGCGCTGGTGATGGCGTTTGCCGGGCTTGCGGCCATCATGGGCGGCAATGGGCTGGCGGCCAGCATGTCCAAATTGCCGGGAATCATCATGGCGCTGGGTGGGGCGGTCGGTTTTGCCGTCGGTACCGTGCTTTCGAAGAAGCTGCCGCTGGATTTGCCGCCGTTGACGGCGGCGGCCTGGCAGATCGGCATCGGCTGCCTGCCGGTCGCGCTGGTCGGCCTCGCCGTCGAGACCACCGATCTCGCCGCGGTCACGCAACTCGGCTGGTATCTGCTGTTCTACTCGACGGTGATCCAGTTCTGCATCGCCTATGTGAGCTGGTTCGCGGCGCTGGCGCGGCTGCCCGCCTCGGTTGCGGCGATCGGCACCATGGCGGTGCCGGTGATCGGCGTGGTGGCTTCCGCGATCGCCCTGCACGAGCCGCTCGGGCCGGGCCAGATGGCCGCGCTGATCTTCACCCTCGGGGGTGTCGTTCTCGCCGCGCGGTCCTGAGGCACGAAAAAGGGACGACGCACCATATGCGTCGTCCCGGATTTTCGATCAGCCGCGGTTACGGGCAGGGGTGCCGCAGGCCGTCATAGCCGAGATAGGTTCCGGACGCGGGATCGTAGGAGCGATACCGCTGCATGCAGTAGGCCGTTGCGTCGCCTTCAACCGGCGCGGGGGCCACGGCCACGACGCCATCATCATAGTACCCGTTGTCATAATAGTCGTCGCCGTAATAGCCGGGGCCGTAATAGCCGTAGGCACTCGACGCCAGCGCGCCGCCTACGACTGCGCCGGCAACCGCGCCCGGCCAGAAGCCGCCGCCATGGTGGTGATGATACCCGCCGCGATAGCCGCCCGGCCCGCCGCGGAAACCGCTGCCGGAGACCCGTGCACCCGCGAACTGCTGGCCGCCGCCGGAGACACGCGGGCCGGAAACACGTGCAGCGCCGAACTGCTGGCCGCCACCTGCGCGCATGCCACCACCCATGCGCATGCCGCCGCCGCCCATATGGCCGCCGCCGCCCATATGGGCACCGCCGCCGCCACCTCTACCGTGATTCTGGGCGAAACTGGCGGTCGGCGCTGCCGCCAGCGGCAAGACCAGGGCCAGCGCAGCCACTGTACTCAAAACCTTCAAATTGATCATCGTGGGCTCCATCAAGAGACGTACAAGCTCGTAGCCTAACCATGGGAGAGGACGGTGGTTCCCGCTCCTCGCACCAATTATGTCGCGGCAGGCTGACGCTCCGGAACTGTATGCACCATGAATGGATTGCGTCGCTTCCGAGGCAGAACCCGCGCCTGCTGCGAAGCGCACCCCACAACCGCCGCGGCTGGACAATTCCGCGGCCCAATGGCATCAGAGCCGCACGCCATCCTCGAACCGGCCGCAGCGATGAAACTCTTTCTGCTCAGGATCTTCACATGGTGGAACGGCCAGACCTTCGGCACGCAACTATGGACATGGCGGTTCGGCGAGCTGGTCGGTGAGGACGAGCAGGGCAACCGATATTTCCGCACCAAGGGCCGCAAGATCGATCCCGCGCTCGGCTTCGAGCGGCGCTGGGTGATCTATAACGGCTATGCCGAAGCGAGCCGGGTGCCCCCGTCATGGCACGGCTGGCTGCATCACACCGTCGATGTCGCGCCCACCGAGGAAAGCTACCGGCCACGCGAGTGGGAAAAGCCGCACGTCCCGAATCTGACGGGAACGCCGCGCGCCTATCGGCCCTCCGGCTCGACGCTCATGAGTGGCCGCCGTCCGAAAGCGACCGGCGACTATCAGCCGTGGACGCCAGGCAAATGAGCCGCGCCATTCGCCGGCACCGCGAATTCTGGTTTTGCAATTCCGCGTCTGTGAACAACGGTGACAGCGGGGATATCCGGCGCGGCGCGCTTGCCATCAGACCGTAATCGCGGCTCAATGAGCCATCTTGCGGAGGTGGGAAACCATCGCGTCGGTTCGGGCTCCAGTTCGCGACTGTCCCGATTTGCAGCGGCACCCGAGTAGGACACGGCCGGGAGATAGGCCCCTGGTGCGGAGGTTCTGAAATCGCCCGTTAATGTGGAGCTACCGTGGGACAGGAAAGGTCGTCTGGGAAACCAGGCGGCCTTTTTCTATCCAAGCCGCGCGGCGGCGCGGGCGACCGCCTCGCGACGGCGCTGCCGGGATGACGCCACTCGTTCGTTGACGAGCGCGAGCACTTCGGCCGGCGCGGTATCCGGTGAACCGGCGTTGAACGGCGGCGCCGGGTTGTATTCAAGGCGAAGCTGGATCGCCTCTGCGGTTTGCCGATTGACCATGATCGAGACCAGCGTCAGCGCAAAATCGATTCCGGCGGTGACGCCCCCGCCGGTGACGCGGTTGCGGTCGACACAGACCCGGGTGTTGGTCGGGGTTGCCCCGAACGAGGCGAGCATGTCCATCGCCGTCCAGTGCGTCGTCGCGTTGTAGCCCTGCAGCAGGCCGGCGGCGCCGAGCACCAGGGATCCCGTGCACACCGAGGTGACGTATTTCGCGCCGGCGGCTTGCTTGCGGAGGAAGTCCAGCATCTCCGTGTCGTTCACCATGTCGTCGCTGCCGACCCCGCCGGGGACACAGATCACGTCGAGCTGCGGGCAATCCGCAAAGGAGATGGTCGGCGTCAGCGTCAACACGGAGTCGCTGACGACAGGCTCGATCCGTTTCCAGATCAGGTGCACGACCGCGCCGGGGACGCTGGAAAACACCTGCAGCGGCCCGGTCAGATCGAGCTGGGTCAGCTTCGGGAAGATCACAAGGCCGATCTGAAGGGGTTCCGGCATCGGAGAGCCTTTCCGGGGTTTTGCGACGTTCCGCTTGACCCGCGCATTCTGGCATGACGTACCCCTGTCCGGAATGCCATATTTCCCTCACTTCAGGACATAACGTCCGCAAGTCGTGCAATGGCGATGAGAATTCGTAGCCCGGATGGAGCGGCAGCGAAATCCGGGAATCACCGCGCGGATGGGACCGCCCCGGATTTCGCTTCGCCGCATCCGGGCTACGTCGTGACGGTGGACTGTCCCTAATCGCCTTCCAGCAATCCGAGCCTGCGGCCGAGCCATCTGGTGGTGGTGGCCTGGATCAGGATGGTCATCAGGATGGCGATGAAGGTGATCGATGCGATCATGGGGGCGCCGGGGGCCTTCATGCCCGACAGCAGCCCGGCCAGCGCCGCCGGAATGACGCCGGTCTCGCGGGTCCAGCACATGAACAGCATCTCCGGCAAACTCCAGCGCGCGCGGCGGTCGGGCAGCGTGCACAGAAAAACCGTCGCGGGTCGCGCCACCAGCATCAGCACGGCGACGACGGCCACGCCCTCCAGCCAGTACCGGCTCATCAGCGTGAAATCGACCTGCGCGCCGAGCAGAACGAAAATGAACAGGCGCATGATGAATGCCGTGGTCAACACATACTCGTCGAGCTTCTGCGCTTCGCCGGCTTCCATCCGGAAGCCGAACGCTTCCTTGTTGCCGAGCATGATGCCGAACACGAAGACCGCCATGAAGCCGCTGGCCTGCATGCCGTCGGCGGCGAAATAGGCGCCGATCACGGCAACCAGCGTGACAACCGGGGCATATTCCGCGAGGAAGGCCCATCGCTCATGCGCGATCAGGAGCGCCGCCAGATACCCGAGCACGAGGCCGGCGACGATACCGATGATGGATTGCCAGAGCAGGTCGAACAATGACGACTGCAGCGAGAACGCGCCGGTCCCCATCGCGACCGACAACACGCTGAAGGTGAGGATCGCACCCATGGCGTCGTTGAAGGCGGACTCGCTCATCACGGTTTGCGCCACGTGGTCGCGAATGCGGACCTGGCGGAAGATCGGCACCAGCGTTGCCGGATCGGTCGAGGACAGCGTCGCGCCCAGCAGCAGCGCCACGATCACGGGAACGCCGACAATGTAGGAGGCGGCCAGCCCGGTAACCCCGGCGGTAATCAGCACCCCGATGGTGGCGAGCATCACGATGCTGATCCAGACCCGCTTCAGAACGCTGAAGCGCAGCGAGGCGCCGCCGTCAAACAGGATGTAGCTGGCGCCGAACAACAGCACGATCTGGTTCAGCGCGGAATCCGCCCCGATGTCGATCAGCCGCAGCGCTTGCGGGCCGATCGCGATGCCGGTGACGAGAAAGATCACGACATCGGGGATCCCGATCTTCTGGGCCAGCAGGCCTGTCAGCGTACCGACGGCCAGAATGAATCCGCACGACAGCAGCGTATGCTTGGCGATCTCGATGGAGGCAGATGGGTCCACGCCAGATACCGCCGTTAGTTGAGCGCCTTCAGCCAGGCTCCGATTTCATCAGCGGCGACATTGGCCTGCTGCAGCAGCTTGCCCATGGTGAAGAAGCCGTGGAACTGGCCTGGAAAGCTGCGGTAGGTCACGGCAACGCCGGCCTGCTTCAGGCGCTCGGCATATTCGTCGCCTTCGTCGCGCAAGGGATCGGCGCCCGCGGTCAGAACATAGGCCGGCGGAAGTCCGGCCAGCATCGTGGTGCGTGCCGGCGAGGCCCGCCAGTCCCGTCCGTCAGCCTCGCTATTCAGATAATGGTCGCGAAACCATTTGATGACGGAATGCGTCAGCAGGATGCTGGTCTCCGGCTCACGATGCGAGGCGTGCGTCATCGCGAAGTCGGTGGCCGGGTAGATCAGCACCTGTCCGCTGATGACAGGACCGTTGCCATCGCGCGCCGCAATCGCCACCACCGCGGCGAGATTGCCGCCGGCGCTGTCGCCGCCGACCGTCAGCCGCGCCACGTCAATGCCGAGTTGCCTGGCATTGTCAGCGATCCATTTCGTCGCCGCGATCGCATCGTCGACGGCGGCGGGGAATTTGTGCTCCGGCGCCAGCCGATAATCCACTGAAATGACGATCAGCTCGCCGGCATCGGCGAGCTTGCGGCAGACCACGTCGTGGGAATCGAGATTGCCGATCACCCAGCCGCCGCCGTGAAAGAATACCAGGCACGGCGCAAGGCCGGCGGCCTGCCGCAGCCTGGTCGGCATATAGATACGCGCAGCGATCGATCCGGCGGGCGAGGGGATTGCAAGTGGCTCGACCGATCGGAGCGGAGGCGGCTCCGGGTTGGTGACGACGCGACCCTTCAAATAGAGTTCGCGCGCCTCATTCGGGGAAACCGTCTCGTAAGGAGGCCGGCCCGCCTCCTGGAAAGCCTTGAACACGGCGGCGGCGTCGGGATCGAGGGTCACGGGCATGACGGGAGAAGACCTCTTTATGGGGAGACTGTGTCGATATCGTCCGGGGCCTGCGGATGCCGCGCGAGACCTTAAGCTGCGGTTCGGCCGCCGTCGACGGTATAGGCCGAGCCCGACACATAGCTCGCCTCGTCGGATGCCAGAAAGGCGACGATGGAGGCGACCTCCGAAGCCTGACCGAGCCGGCGTGCCGGAACCCGCTCCACGACCTTGTCGGTGGAAAGGGGGGCGTTGCCGGGATTGCGTCCTTCGAGGATCGCGCTCAGCATCCGGCTGTCGATCAGGCCGGGGCAGACACAGTTGACCCGCACGCCGGTCCTGGCGCATTCCTGCGCGGCGCTCTTGGTCAACCCGATCACCGCATGCTTGCTGGCGCTATAGACCGCAATATCGGGCGATCCGATCAAGCCGGCAATCGAAGCGGTGTTGATGATGCTGCCGGCGTTCTGCTTCAGCATCACCGGCAGCACATGCTTCATGCCGAGGAAGACGCCGACCACATTGACGTCGAGCACCCGGCGAAACGTCTCCAGCGAGTATTTGGTGATCGGAGCGATGTCGCCCTCGATGCCGGCATTGTTATAGAATACGTCGATGCTGCCGAACCCGTCGACGGCGGTACGGACATAGGCCGCGACCTCGTCCTCATCGCTGACATCGGCCGTGACGGCCATCGCCGCCGCCGAGGCCGGCAAATCCCTGATCGCGTCGTGCAGTTCGTGCTGCCTGCGGTCGACCGCGACAATGCGCGCGCCGCGCGCGGCCAACAGCCGAATGGTCGCGGCGCCGATGGCGCCAGCCGCACCGGTGACGACGGCGACCTTGCCGTCCAGACGAATACGATCGGGCATCTGGTGGTTTCTCCTGGAGTCGTCAGGTTGTTCCGGATTTTGACGGTCCGGCAGCGTATCCGCGCCAATTTGGACGGGCGGACTATTCCATTTGCAGCGCCGGCTGACCAGTAGCCGGACGCGGGCATCGCCCTTTCCCCGCCGTATTCGGCGTGTTAACGGGGGCGCTGTGGGCGGCTCATCGATTGTACAATGGCGTCAGCCCGAATCGCCACTTCAAAGCCGCGCGAGATGTCTCGAACCATTGTCCTGACCGGTTTTGCGGCGCTGTTGGCCGCCATGACGATCTCGCTTGCGCCGCCGGCGCGCGCGCAGATCGGCAATATCTTTTCCGAGCCGGCGCCGCGCCCGCCCGGCAATGTGCCCCGCGGCAATCAGCCACCGCCCGACGACGAAGAGGACGTGCCGGCGCTGCCGCAGGGCCGGCTGCTGCCGACGCCCAATCGCCTGCCGCCGGGGCAGGGCGTTCCGGCGCCGGGCGCCTTCCAGTCGCAGCCGTTGGCGCCGCCGCCGGGCACCACGGTGATCCCGCAGAATGCACCGCAGTCCGGCGTGGCGGTCGCGCCGCCCGGCGCCAATCCGCCGCCGGGACAACGTCAGCCCAAAGGCGTTCCGCAATCGCCGCCCACGCTGCAACCCGGCGACGAAGTGGTGACCGAGCCCCCGGCGCAGAAGATCATCAACAAGAAGGCGAGCTTTTCCGGTCTCGACAAGATCACCGGGCGCATCATCAAGTTCGACGAGGATATTGGAGAGACCGTGCAGTTCGGCGCGCTGCGGGTGAAGACCGACGCCTGCTATACGCGTCCGGCAACCGAGGCCGCCAATACCGATGCCTTTGTCGAGGTCGACGAGATCACGCTGCAGGGCGAGGTCAAGCGGATCTTTTCCGGCTGGATGTTTGCGGCGAGCCCGGGCCTGCATGCGGTCGAGCATCCGATCTATGATATCTGGCTGACCGACTGCAAGGGCCCGCTAACCACCGTCGTCACCGCGCAGCCCGAAGCGCCGAAGCCGCCGCCCCCGCCACCACCGCCAGCCCAGAAGCGTGCGCAACGGCCGCGCCCGCCGCCGCAGGTGCAGCCGCCGCCACCACCTCCGCCACCGCCACCGCAGCAGCAACCGGGCGGCCTGTTCGGGATTTTCAGGTAGTAGCCTCTTCTTCGTCATTCCGGGGCGCGCCCTCTTGGCGCGAGCCCGGAATCCATCCCACTGCATCATTGCGGCCCGATGGATTCCGCGCCTGCGCCGAGGCGCATCCCGGAATGACGAAGGAGGGGCAACGACCGATGCCCTAACGCGTCAGTTCCGCGATGATCTGCAACGCCTGCGCGCCGCCGAGGGGACGATCGAGCGGCAGCCTGCCGAAATCGGCCGGCGCTGCGATCGCCCGGTCGAGCAGCGCGCGGTAGCGCCGCCGCGGTATCTCGACCGCCCCGAAGCTGCGCAAATGCTCGGTCACATATTGAGTGTCGAGCAGGGTGAAGCCACCCGCAATCAGCCGCGCCACCAGATGCACCAGCGCCACCTTGGAGGCGTCGCGGCGGCGATGGAACATGCTCTCACCGAAGAAGGCCCGTCCGAGGCTCACGCCATAGAGCCCGCCGACCAGCTCGTCATTCTGCCAGACCTCGACGCTGTGGCCGTGTCCGAGTTCGTGCAACCCGACATAGAGATCGCGGATGCGCCGGTTGATCCAGGTATCGTCGCGGCCGGGTTGCGGCGCCGCGCAGCCGGCGATCACCGCCTTGAATGCGACATCGACGGTGATGGTGAAGACATCCGAACGCACCGTTCGCGCGAGGCGCGAGGAAATGCGAAAGCGGTCGAACGGGATCACGCCACGGATTTCCGGCTCGACCCAGAACAGGGTCGGATCGTCGGCGCTTTCGGCCATCGGGAAGATGCCGCAGGCATAGGCGCGCAACAGCACTTCGGGCGTGATTTCGGAAACGGCGGACTCGCGCGACGTCATGGCGCGAGACTATAGCGTTTTCGAGCGAAGTGGGGACCGGTTCGCGTGAAGAAAACGCGTCAAAACAACAAGGTGAGGCGCGGTCGCGCGGGCGATGGGATGGGCGGTCAGCTCGCAGCCGCGGAGCTGGATCTCATTTCCGCAGCATTGGCGCGGCGAAACCGCAGCACGATCCTTGTTCCGGTGTGGTTCGGATCGCGTTCGACGCTCGCTTCGAGCTTGGACGCCATGGCGGCGACGATGCGCTGCCCCATGCCGGTCGAGCGCGGATCAGTTCGCGCGTTCAAGCCGACGCCATCGTCGGCGATCGACAGTTCGACGTCGTCGCCTTGCGTTCGGAGGTCGACATGAATCGGTCCCGCGCCATCGGGGTAGGCGTATTTCACCGCGTTCATGACCAGCTCATTGACGATGATGCCGATCGCCACCGCGCGATCGGGATCGATCTCGATCGGCTCGGCCTTCAATGTCAGCCGCGACATCCGATTGCCCTCGGCGGAACGCCGGAGATCCTCCAGCAGCGCATCGAGATACTGGTTCAGCAACACGCTCTTGAGATCGTGCGAGGTGTAGAGCCGGCGGTGCACCTGTGCGACGGCGGCGACCCGTCCCATCGCATTGGTCAGCGCCGCCTTGACGTCTTCCTGCCCGCTCGAACTCGCCTGCAGATGCAGCAGCGAGGCGATGATCTGCAGGCTGTTGCCGACGCGATGGTTGACCTCGCGCAGCAGCACCTCGCGCTCGGCGGCCAGCGCGGCATAGCGGTCGCGTGAGGCATGCACCTCGGCCTCGGCGTCGTCCCGGGCCTTCTGGATGCGCGCCTGTCGCAGCGCGCCGTTGACCGCGACCTGGAGCAGCGGGACGAAATCGCCCTGCAGGTCCTTTACCAGATAGTCGGCGGCGCCGGCCTTCAGGGCGGTAACGGCAATCGCGGAATCCTGCGATGCCGTGACGAACACCACCGGCGGCGCATCCGGGATCGCCAGGATGCGTTCCAGGGTCTCGAGACCATCGAAGCCGGGCATGTATTGATCGAGCGCGATGACGTCGATGCCGCCCTGCTGCAGCCGTTCGAGCCCGTACTGGCCGCTGCTCGCATGGACCACGTTGAAGCCGAGCCGCGTCAGGCCGCGCTCGACCAGCCGGGCCAGCGCGGCGTCGTCGTCGATGTACAGCAGGGTGGGCGAGGTGACGGTCATGGGGCGGCTTGCGGAACCTGTATCACCGAGAAGAACAGCCCGAGCTGGCGAATGGCGTTGGCGAAATTCTCGTAGTTCACCGGCTTGGTAATGTAGACGTTGCAGCCGAGTTCGTAGCAGCGCTTGATCTCATGGGAATCGTCGGTCGTGGTGAGAACGACCACCGGCGCGCATTTCAGGTATTTGCTTTCCTTGATGCGGCGCAGGATGTCGGTACCGGACATGTCAGGCAGGTTGAGGTCGAGCAGGATCAGCAGCGCGCGGCCCTTGTGAACGACGCCGGTGCCGTCGGCACCGAACAGGTAATTGACCGCGGCGGTGCCGTTGGCAAACGGCATGATCTCGTTGTTGACGCCGGAGCGGCGGACGTTGCGCTCGATCAGCCGCGCGTGCCCCTCGTCGTCCTCGATCATGATGATGGTGACTGGCTTGTCCATGAATCCCTGTTCCGGTTACTGGCTGTCCATGCGAGGGGCAGTGTTATCGTGAATGTGCTGCCGTTGTGAAGTTCCGATGACACCGACATGGTTCCACCGAGCCGCCGCACCAAGGCTCGCACATGGGCCAATCCTATACCCTGTCCCGGCTTGTCCTGGGCGCCGGCGCGGCGGAAAAGGTCAAAAATCCGCTGGTGGTCCTTGGGATCGATGCCGCGGCCGTTGTCGGCGACCTCGAAAATCGCAAAACCGAGCTTGGTCCGACCGTGAACGGTGATGTCCCCGGGAACGCCGGGCCTGAGATATTTGAGCGCGTTGTCGATCAAATTGGAGAAAATCTGCTCCAGGGCGAGGCGGTCGCTGACAAGGTTCGGCAGCGGCTCGATGCGAATCTCGGCGTTCGCCTCCGCCGCCTGGTGCGCCATCGTGGTGACGATGGCTTCGATCAGTTCCCTGGTATCGATCGGTACCGGCTCGAATTCGCGCCGGCCCTCGCGGGTGAGGTTGAGAATCGCGGTAATCAGCCGGTCCATCTTGGCGATCGACGATTTGATGAATTCCAGCGCCTCGGAGAAATCCTGCGAGAGCTGCCGGTCGTCGCCTTCGAGGACAAGCCCGGCATTGTCGGCAGCCACCAGAGCGGGCGAAGCCAGCGCCGAGATCCGCCGGAAAATGTCATTGCGCAATTCTTCGAGCTCGCTGGTGAAGCCCATGATGTTCACCAGCGGCGAGCGCAGATCGTGGCTGACAATATAGGCAAAGCGCTGAATTTCGTTGTTGGCCTCGCGCAGGTCGGCGGTGCGCTCGTCGACCGTGGCCTCGAGATTGAGGTTGTTGTCGCGCAACCGTGCTTCGGCGGCATCGCGCGCGCGGGCGGAGCGGCGAACCAGAAAGATCGAAATGCCCGCCAGGGCGATCACCAGGGCGGACCCGGTGACGGTGACGATCGACGCCAATTGCTGGGTGCGGTCCGCGGTCCCGGTACGCTCCGCAAACAGCCGGTCTTCCTCCCGGCGCATGTCCGAAGCAACGTCGTTCATGCGCCGCACGGTGTCGCTCGCGCTGGCTTGCCGCAGCATCGCGACGCCGCCAGCGAGGTCATTTTGCTTGGCGAAGTCGATCACCTTCGCCAGTTCCGCGAGCCGTGTTGCGACCGGCTCACGCAGCCGACTGCTGTTCTCGACCTGAACCGGGTTGTCCTGGCTCAGGACGGTCAGCTTGTCGACATCCGGAGTAACGGCGGCGAAGGCTATTTCATAGTCGGCCAGGAACCGCGGCTCCGAGGTCAGGAGATAGCCGCGGGAGGCACTTTCGGCGCGGCGGACCTGCAGCAGCAGGCTGTTGATCTGGTTCTCCACCTCGACGGTATGAACCACCCAGGCGTTGTCCTTGCGAGCCTGGTTGACCAGGACGACGGAGAGCGCGCTGATCCCGATCAGCACCAAGAGTCCCGCTGTCAACAGCAGGATCTGGCCGATCGCGCGCCAGCGCGTGGCCTCAAGCGTCAAAAGCGGTTCGTTCGGCGGAATTCCAACGTCCCCCGCGGGCTGCTCCCCGGAGACCTGCAAACTCGGCCGTGGGGAAAAGGTTCCATGGCATCGACGATTTTTTAATAGCCAGCGCGGGTCGCGGTCAGCTCACCCCGGAGCCGCCGGCGAGATATTGCTCGAGCCAGTGGATATGGTAGTCGCCATCGATGATGGCGGGCTCGCGGACCAAAGCCCTGAACAGCGGTAACGTAGTCTCGATACCGTCGACCACCATCTCGTCCAGCGCCCGGCGCAGCCGCATCAGGCATTCGGCGCGGGTCTTGCCATGGACGATCAGCTTGCCCACCAGGGAATCGTAATAAGGCGGGATCACATAGCCCTGGTAGACCGCCGAATCGATCCGCACGCCAAGGCCGCCGGGCGGATGATATTGCGAAATCCGCCCCGGCGAAGGCCGGAAGGTCTGCGGGTTTTCCGCGTTGACCCGGCACTCGATGGCATGACCGATGATCTGGATCTGGTCCTGGGTCGCAGGCAGTTCGCCGCCGGCAGCGATCCGGATCTGTTCGAGCACGAGGTCGATGTCGGTGATCATCTCGGTCACGGGATGTTCGACCTGGATCCTCGTATTCATCTCGATGAAATAGAATTCGCCGTCCTCGAACAGGAACTCGATGGTGCCGACGCCGACGTATTTCATGTCCTGCATTGCCTTGGCGCAGACCGCGCCAATGCTGGCGCGCGCCGCGGCGGTCAGAACCGGCGAGGGGCCTTCCTCCCAGATTTTCTGGTGGCGCCGCTGCAGCGAGCAATCGCGCTCGCCGAGATGGATGGCGCCGCCGCGGCCGTCGCCCAGCACCTGGATTTCGATGTGGCGCGGCTTCTGCAGGTATTTTTCGAGATAGACCGAGGCATCGCCGAACGCCGTTTTGGCCTCATGCGCCGCGCTGGAAAGCGCGAGCGCGAGTTCGTCGGCGGTCCGCGCCACCTTCATGCCGCGGCCGCCGCCACCGGCAGCCGCCTTCACCAGCACCGGAAAACCGATCGCTTGGGCGATCGCCATGGCGTCGTCGTCGGGGCCGACCGCACCCTCGGAGCCCGGCACCACCGGAATGCCGAGCTTCATCGCGGTTTTCTTGGCCTCGATCTTGTCGCCCATCAGGCGGATGTGCTCGGCCTTCGGCCCGATGAAGTGCAGATTGTGTTCGGCGAGGATTTCGGCAAAGCGGGCGTTCTCCGACAGGAAGCCGTAGCCGGGATGCACCGCGTCCGCGCCGGTGATCTCGCAGGCCGCAAGCAGCGCCGGCACGTTGAGGTAGCTGTCCTTCGACGGCGGCGGCCCGATGCAGACGCTCTCGTCGGCGAGCCGGACATGCATGGCGTCGGCGTCCGCGGTGGAATGCACCGCCACGGTGGCGATGCCGAGCTCCTTGCAGGCGCGCAGCACGCGCAGTGCGATTTCTCCGCGATTGGCTATCAGGATCTTGTCGAACATGGCGTTCCGCGTGGCGAATGGCGAATGGCGAGTGGCGAATGGGATGGCAAACACCATTCGCCACTCGCCATCTGCCATTCGCCCCTATTCAATGATCACCAGCGGTTCGCCGAACTCGACCGGTTGGCCGTCCTCGACCAGAATCTGGGTCACGGTGCCGGCGCGCGGCGATGGAATCTGGTTCATCGTCTTCATCGCCTCGATGATCAGCAGGGTCTGCCCGACCGATACCTTGCTGCCGACCTCGATGAACGGCTTGGCGCCCGGCTCGGACGCCCAATAGGCGGTGCCGACCATCGGCGACGGCACCATGCCGGCATGCTGGGCGATGTCGGCGACGGCGGTCGCGGCCGTGACAGCCGGCGCGGCGGGAACGGCGGCGGGCACCATGCTCGCCGGCATCGCCGCCGCGATGCTGATGTTGCGGGCGACCCGGATCCGCAAGCCGGCTCGCTCGATCTCGATCTCGGTGAGGCTGGTCTCGTCGAGCAGCAGCGCCAGCTCCCTGATCATCGCGGCGTCGTCGCTCTTGATGCTTGCGGCTGCGGTGTGGTCAGGCTGGCGCGCCATGATCTCGATCCGAAATTCTCTGGTGGCTGACGAGCGTCAGGCCTTCGCCCTGACGCCGATCCTGGCGGCAAGGCCGTTGATCGCGAGCCGGTAACCATCGATGCCGAAGCCGGACAGCGTGGCGAATGCGGCCATGGCGGTGAAGGAATGATGACGGAAGTTCTCGCGGGCGTGAATGTTGCTGATGTGCACTTCGACCGCCGGAACCTTCACCGCCGCCAACGCGTCGTGCAGCGCGATCGAGGTATGCGAATAGCCGCCGGCGTTGATGATGATTCCGGCCGCCTGCTTCGCATGCGCCTCGTGGATGAACTCGATCAGTTCGCCTTCGCGGTTGGACTGCCGGCAATCGGCCTTGAGGCCGAATTTGGCCGAGGTCTCGGCACACAATCTCTCGACATCGGCGAGGGTCGCATGGCCGTAGGTTTCGGGTTCGCGGGTCCCCAGCAGGTTGAGGTTCGGGCCGTTGAGCACGTAAATGGTCTCGGCGGATGTCTGGGCCATCGAATCCCGGCATTTGTGGCGGCGGTTGCCGGGTTATAGGTAACATCCGGCCCAAGGGGAAGCCTCAAGGCCACCCGTTCTGCCCCACAACCACCTCATCTTTCTACCAAAAAGCCTGTGGAACTTGCGCAAATCATTCGTTTTAACCGTACCCGGTCATTTCAATGATTTCCCACCCTCGGTTTCCCACAGCCGTTCCAGAGACGTTCTGACTCGTGCCTTGGAGCGTGGCACGAAAATGCCCCGGCTTGCGGGGGACGCAAACCGGGGCGGGGCATCTATGCCGCTTGGGGGACCGGCACAACTGGAAAACGTCGCTCGCCGAAAATCGTTCCGGCGCGTGGTCTGCTCTTACGGCCGGCCTTGGCGTGCGCGAGAAATTTTTCGAGAAATAAGAAAAGACCCCGGCTTGGGAGGCAAGCCGGGGCCAACTTGGGGGTTTTCGTGCCGTAGGGTATGGACGGCACCTTCACTTGCGCGTTTCGCCGGGCGGGCCAAACGCCGCCTCAGAGAAGCGCAATTTACCGAATTATGGAAATTTCGTTATCTTTGGGTTGCGCAAATTCTTTCTTATGGGGATGGACCGCGCGAGATCAGGGTGTGCGAGGGCCTTCCTGTCGGCACTGGAACTATTGTCCGGTTTCCGACATTATGTGGCTATCACCGGCCAAGGGACTGCCCGTGGGCGCCGGTGGCTGAGAGTGTTGTGCTCCCGCCAGCATGTTCAGGAAGCGGCGCCAATGCCTCACCAAAACCTGTTGCTCAACCGCTTGTTGCCCGAAACACTGGCGCAAATGGCGCCGTATTTCACTACGGTGGAGTTGGCTCAGGGCCTGGTGCTGGCCGAAACCTACGAGCAGATCGAGAAGGTTTACTTTCCTCACTCTGGCATCATCTCCTGCGTGGTAGAGCTTGCAGGCGGCGACGCCATCCAAACCGCCATGATCGGCAGAGATGGCGTGTTCGGAGCCAGCGAGGCGTCCGATGACAAGCTTTCGCTCAACCATGTCGCGCTACAGGTTGCAGGTGAGATGTCGGTCACGAGTTCGGATCGGTTCCGGCAGTTGGTAGATCAGCTCCCGACTTTGAAAAAGCTCATCGTCAACTACGAGCGCTTCCTTTCTGCGCAAGCGCAGCAGACAGCGGCCTGCAATGCCATTCATACCGTTGAAGCCCGAACCTGCAAATGGCTGCTGCGGATGAACGATCTGATCGGCCCGCAACTGCCAATCACGCAGGAGTTTCTGGCCGAGATGATGGGCGTTCGACGGACCAGCGTTACGACGGTCGCCGTTACCCTGCAAGAGGCGGGCATGATCAGCTACCGACGGGGCCATATCCAGCTTCTGAACCTTGAACGGATCAGAGAAGCGGCCTGCGATTGCCACGAAGCCATCAGGTCGCACTACGAACGGTTGTTCGGTCCGGATATGGAGCGTGCCTCGACGGTCCCGCAACCGACATAGCACTCGCTGGCTGGAGCCCACGCGATGAGCCAGCTTTACTCGTGCGACTCCGTGGTCAATCTGATCGTCCGCAGCAGCTTGCGCGATGCATCTCGGATCTGGATCGACCACTCGCTCCCCGGTGGGAGGGAGCCGTCGAGGTCTCTGATCAACTCTCCGGCAGTTTTGGTGGCTTCTTCCCACGCCTCATCCATGTCGATCAATTCCAGGCCCGGAAGATCAGCGGTGGGTGTTTTGTGGTCCCGCTGGATCACGAAATAATAGAGGGACATCGGTGAACTCCTGAGGGACGCAGGACGCCCCGTTTGAAGCAGGCGGGAGCGCAAATGGTCTCTCAGGCACCGACGCCCACGGGCATAGCCTTTGGCCGGTGATACCAGCACAATGCCCGTTTCATCAGAAGGTTGCTATCTTGCTTGTGTGCTGGATGGGCGCGACCCGGAGATTCGCGCCGGGCGCGGAATTAATTTTCGTTGAGTCGTCTTCTCGACATACCCTGCGACACAAGCAGATTACACTCCCCATGCCGGCCCTCGGCTTCTATCGACGACTGAGAGTTCGGTCATGCCTCCGCCCGATCCATGCTGGGGAGCATCGTGCTTGAATACCGAGCCTACATCGTCTCCGACGAAGACCATTTTTTGGGCTGCATGCCGCTGACCTGTGCGAACGACGCTACGGCTGTGGCCGCCGCCAAGCGGCTCGTCGATGGCCATGACATCGAGCTATGGCAGGCCAGGCGCATGGTGACGAGGCTGGCTCACAAAGCGGACCCCAACGGGGCGGAATAAACCGCCCGGTCACGGAGCAAACTCACATGTCGCAGACACGAAAGAGGATCAGGCAAATCGCATCGTTCGAGGATCGACTGGCCGCCGAAGCCAATCGTCTACGAGAACAGGCCAAGACGTTGCAGCCCGGCGTGCGCCGGGAGGAGCTCATTCGCAAAGCGCGGCAGGCCGAGACCGCCGCCCATATCAGCGAATGGCTTTCGTCGCCCAGCTCGGCCCAGCCGAAGTGAGAGCCGATGGCCCGTTACTATTTCAATTTCCGAAGCGCTCGGAACGTCGTGATCGACGAGAACGGGCTCGATTTCATCGACGTGCGTGCTGCCCGAGATGAGGCAATGGCTTCCGTCCGCGAGGACTATGCGAACGCCATCAAGGCCGGCTGGACCCACCCGCCGTATAGCATCATGATAACGGATGCATCTGGTCGCGAGGTGGCGACGATTACGGCCGAAGATGTCTTGCAGGGCCAGGAGCCGATGCGACCCGCGCGGCGTTAGCTCAGAGCCGTCTCTTTCCGCAGGGTCTCATAGCACACACAGGACATCGCTTTGAGGGCGCGGAGATCGACGATCTTGATGTGGCCGCGGGAATAGCTGATCGCCCCGGCTGCCTGCACCTTCATCGCAACTTCGGTAACTGAGGTGCGCCTGACGCCAAGCATCTCGGCGAGGAATTCCTGCGTGAGCGGCAGGTTGTTGCTCTCGACCCGGTCCCGCGTCTGCAGGAGCCACCGACAAAACCGGGCATCGATCTTGTGCGACGCATTGCAGGCGGCAGTGACCCGCGCCTGTGTCAGCAGGACCTCGTTGTAGCGAAGGCAGAGACCAGCGATGGGCTTGCTCCTGCCGACTGCCTTCCTCAACGCGGTAGACGCGATCTTGGCAGCGAACGCCGGGAGTTGGGCGATGGCTCGAACCCGCATCACGTGAAGGTCAAGCCCTGCCATCGCGCCTACGACACCCTCGCGACCGACCGTGGCGGTTTCGACGACGCTGCCATCCCGCAACACGACGACGAGAGATACCATCCCCGAGACCGGGAAATAGACCTGATCTACCTCGGTCCCGGCTTCATGGAGCACCGCGCCCTGAGGGAGTTCCACCACCGCGAGGTGAGGAACAAGAAGCTTAAAGTCCTTGTGCGGCAGTGTGGCCAGCAACAAGTTGCTGAGCAGCCCCGGCTCGACGGCATTCATGGGGATGAGGTCCCGCCCGGTCGGTCTGGGCCTCATCCTGCGGGGATTGACGTGGCGTCCGAGAACCGCCGCCGCAGTGCGTTTTTGACGATGACAGGCTACCGTATCACCAAGCGGGAGGCCCGCAAGGCACCAAGTCGCGACGACCGCTGGGCAGCGCCACTTGGCTCGCAGCGTTGGCCGCGCCCGTGACCCCAAAAGGGTGGGGCGGGCTGTGCTGCCCGCCCCACATCGTCGCATCTTCTGTTTGCGGATCAGGCCTCGAGAACGGCCACGATCTCGAACGTATTCGGATCGACCACCACGATCTGGTCGCGGACCCGAACGAACTCATATCCGCGCCATTCGGGATAGATCGTCACGATTTCCGCTGGAAGCGCATGGAACGAGATGTCGCGGGGCACGCGGGTGCCGACCGAGATCGCGAAGTTGGCATTGGTAAGCGGTGCAACATGCTGCTCGCGGAACACGCTGGTGATCTTGGTGCGCTGTTCGGTCGAAAGCTTCGCCCCGGCGCCGGCCTGTCCAACCGTCTTGCTCTCCGCGCCGTTGCGGCCTTCGCGGCCTTCGGCCTTCATGTTGCCGCGGTCCTCACGGCCCTCGGCTTTCATGTTGCCGCGGTCCTCACGACCCTCGGCCTTCATGTTGTTGCGGTCTTCGCGGCCTTCGCGGCCTTCCGCCTTCATCTTGCTGCGGTCTTCGCGGCCTTCCGCCTTCTTGCCACTGCGATCTTCGCGGCCCTCGGCCTTCATCTCCTTGCCGCCCTTGGCCTTGTCATTTTCCGAGCTCATGGTCTTCGACCGCTCACCCTTCGCGGAGTTCTCCTGCGCTGATTTTTCCTGGTTCGCGCCGGCCTTCGGCTCGTCCTGGGCACGCTGACCGCTTTGAGCCTTATCGCCGGACTGTCCGGTGGTGGCGTGGGGCGCCGCCTCGTTATGGTTCATCTGCGTCGCCGAGCCTCCGCCGTGACCAGACGCGGGCGCGCTTTGCTGGGCGGCCGAACCCGACGACCCCTCGTGGCTCGCTCCGGTTCCCTGCGCATAGGCGAAGCTCGTTCCCGCGATCAGCGCGATGGCGGCGACCGACGTCGTAAACCGATTAGTCATTGAATGTCTCCTCACGTGTTTGCATTGCCCGAGCCGACAACGAGATGGGATCGGCGATGTTCCGGGACATCGCGGGTTCCACCGCTTTTGTTTTCTGAATGCACGTGAACCGGAACTCAGGAAAGCGCAAAAAAGGGCCGGCAAAAAAGGGCCGGCGATGGATCGCCGGCTCTGGGTCAAACCGCGTCTGATGATCCGGCGCAGCTCAGCAGGTCACTTTGCCGCAGCGGGCGAGGCCGATTTTTTCCTTGAGACCTTCGAGGCCGATGGCGCCGACCACCACCTGCTTGCCGATGACGTAGCTCGGCGTGCCGTTCATGCCCATGGCTTCCGCGAGCTTGAAGTTTTCATCGATCGTGGCTTTCACTTCGGGGCTCGCCAGATCCTTCTCGAGCCGCGTCATGTCGAGGCCGGCATCCCTGGCAGCCCCCAGCGCACGGGCCTTGTCGGCCGGCCCGCGGCCGCCGAGCAGCCGCTGGTGGAAGTCGAGATATTTCTTGCCGCCGGGATCCTGCATGCGCACGGCGACGGCGACCTGGGCCGCCTCGACCGAGCCGGGGCTCAGCACCGGAAATTCCTTCAGCACGACCTTGAGCTTCGGGTCGGTCTTCATCAGATCAAGCATGTCGGCCATGGCGCGTTTGCAGTAGCCGCAGTTGTAGTCGAAGAATTCCACGAAGGTGACGTCGCCATCCCTGTTGCCGAGCACCACGCCGCGCGGTGAATTGAATATCTTGGATGCGTTCTCGGTGACACTTGCCTCGTGCTTCTGTTCTTCGGCGGCGGCCTGCCGCTTGTTCAATTCGTTGATCGCCTCCTCGAGGACTTCGGGATGCGAAACCAGGTAGCTTCTGATGATCTTCTCGATGTCGCCGCGTTGGGTGTCGGAAAAGCTCTGCGCCGAAGCGGCCGGCGGCGCGCCGCAAAGCGCGAGCGCGAGCAGGGCGGGAGCGAGCAGGCGGAACGAAGGCATTGGCAAATTCCTCTGGGTGAAAGCCGATTGGGGAAAACCACGATGGTCCGTTGTTATGACTGCGGTTCGGCGCGATCGCCGTCTAATTGTCCTTCTGACCGGCAGGCGGCCTTGCGGTGACGATATCGTCGGCCCTGACCCAACCGGGGGTGCCGATCGCGAAGCGGGTCTTCGCCCGCGAGGCGAGATCGCGTGCGGTCTTGTTGTCGCCGCGAAGGTAGGCGGCTTGGGCCGAAGCGAGATCGGCCTCCGCCAAATCTCCCTTTCGGGCGTAGGCCATCGCGAGCTGGGTAAAGCCGAGCGGGGCCTCGGTCTCCCGCGCCACCGCCGCCCGCAGGATCGCGATCGCTTCGTCGGTATAGGCCTTATTATCGGTGCCCACGAGGGCCTGCCCAAGTAACATCTCGATGAGCGGTGCATGATTCGAGAGCTGAACCGCCTTGCGCAACGGCGCGATCGCCTCCGCCGGCTTGCCGCCCTCGAGCAGCGCCTGGCCGCGCAATTCGTGAAAATACGGGTTGGCGGGCTGGGCCTGGATCAGGCCGTCGATCTGCGCCAGCGCGCTGTGCAAATCACCATGCAGATAGGTCGAGATCGCGTGCGCATAGCGCGCCGGCATGCTGGTGTCGGACAGCGGGTAGCGACGGTAGACGGTGTCCTGGCGTTCCATGAAAGCCGAGATCTTGGCGCGCATCATGTCGTGGCGCATTTGCAGGGCCGGGTCGTCCTTCTTGTCCCAATATGGGCTGGTCCGCGCGAGCTGCTCGAGCGCGGCGACGCGTTCGGCCGGCATCGGATGCGACTGCACGTAGGGGTCGGCTCCGTGCGCGGCAAACAGGCTGTCATTGGTGAACCGCTTGAAGGTCTCGTACATGCCCTTCGCCGACTGGCCGGTCGCGTTGAGGAACTTGACCGCGGCGCGATCGGCGTTTTCCTCCTGCTGGCGCTGATAGGACAAAAGCGAGCGGCGGATGATTTCCTGCGGCGCGCTGACGGCGGCCGCGCCGGCATTGGCGAGGCCATTGTCGCTGTTGCCGCTTCGGGAGCCGGCCACCATCGCGCCGGCACCGAGCAGCATGGCGATGATCATCTGGGTCTGCGCCCGGGCCAGTTGTTCATGCATCTTGGCGAGATGGCCGCCGGCGAGATGGCCGGTTTCGTGCGCCAGCACCCCGATGATCTGATTCGGCGTCTCGGACTGCATCAGGGCGCCGTAGTTCACGAAAATGCGGTGACCGTCCGCGACGAAGGCGTTGAAGGCGTGGTCATTGATGATCACAACCTGGATGTTCTGCTTTTCGAGGCCCGCGGCGCGCAGGATTGGCCTGGTGTAGTCGCGCAGCAACTGCTCGCTCTCGGTATCGCGGAGGATCTTCTGCCCGTTTGCCTCCTGGGCGAAGGCCGACAGCGGAGCCATGGCGAGCGCCGCGGCGATAATGATGGCGGCCAGTTTCGACGTTTTCCTTCGTACGACCGGGCGGAGCGGCATCTTGGCTTTATATGATCGGGGTTACGGGATATGCCCTAACAAGCTTCGGATTGCGGCCAGTATGGGGCGCATGGAAAGATAGCAGAGATCGATGCCTGAAGCGACATTGAGAGACCGTGCCAAGCGCCTGCTCACGGCGTCGGGGCGAAGCGATGTTCCGCCGTTCATGGTGATGGACGTGATGGCGGCGGCTGCGCGGATCGAGGGCGCCGGCGGGCACGTCATTCACATGGAAGTCGGACAGCCGGCGGCTGCGGCACCGAAAGCCGCGATAGCGGCCGCACGCGCCGCGCTCGATGGCGGGCGAATCGATTACACCGCCGCGCTCGGGATCCCGTCGCTGCGCGAACGCATCGCACGGCATTACCGCGAGACCTACCGCTGCGCCGTGGATGCCGAACGGATCGTCGTCACCACCGGCTCGTCGGGCGCCTTCGTCCTGGCGTTTCTCGCGATGTTCGAGCCGGGCGATCGGGTGGCGGTCACGGTGCCCGGCTATCCGCCCTATCGCCACATCCTGACCGCGCTCGGTTGCGAACCCGTGCTGATCGAGACCTCGGCCGAAACCCGCCACGCCCTGACCGGCGAGGCCTTGCTCGCGGCCCATCGCCGGACGCCGTTGAAGGGGGTGCTGGTCGGAAGCCCGGCCAATCCCACCGGCACGATGATGTCGCGTGAGGCACTCACCCAGTTGATGTCGGCGGCCGAAGGTGCCGGGATCCGGTTCATCTCGGACGAGATCTATCACGGGCTCGACTATGCGTTTCCCGCGGTGAGCGCGACGGAACTCTCGCCGCATGCGCTGGTCATCAACTCGTTCTCGAAATATTTTTGCATGACCGGTTGGCGGATCGGCTGGATGGTGGTGCCGGAAGCGCTGGTACGACCGATCGAGCGGCTGCAGCAGAATCTGGCGATCTCGGTTCCAACGCTGTCGCAGATCGCCGCCGAAGCGGCGTTCGAAGGCCGCGAGGAAATGGAACAGATCAAGCGCAGCTATCAGGAGAACCGGCGGATCTTGATCGACGGGCTGCCGCAGGCCGGTCTCGGCAAGTTCCTGCCCGCCGACGGCGCATTTTACCTTTATGCCGACGTGTCGGACTTCACCTCCGACAGCTTCGAGTTCGCCAAGCGGATGCTGGAACAGGCGCATGTCGCGGCCACCCCGGGGGTCGACTTCGATCCGCTGCACGGCCGTGCCTTCGTCCGTTTTTCCTACGCACGATCGGCCGAGGAGATGGGCGAGGCGGTGGTACGGATCGCGCGCTGGCTGGGCCGGCCGCCGCTGGCGTGATCCGCGGCGCCGTCATCCACAGTGCCACGGGAATTCTGCCATCGGTGAGGCACCGGCGGCATTGACTCGGATGACCCAAATGACTTTGGCTGTGTCGGATCGACCCGGTCGCCGGCGCATGGCGCCCGGACCGATCCGCAAGGTTCTTCTGGGGAGGGAACGTCATGGCGGCAGTGATCGCAACTGAAGCGCCGGCCCGCGCGGCCAAGCCGTGGTACAAGGTCCTTTACGTTCAGGTTCTGGTCGCGATCCTGCTCGGAATCCTGGTCGGCTCAGTGTGGCCGCATCTTGCCACCAACGACTGGATCAAGGCGCTCGGCGACGGCTTCATCAAGCTGATCAAGATGGTGATTGCGCCGATCATCTTCTGCACCGTGGTGTCGGGCATCTCCCATATCCAGGATGCCCGAAAGGTCGGTCGCGTCGGCGTCAAGGCGCTGATCTATTTCGAAGTGGTGTCGTCGTTCGCGCTGATGATCGGCCTTCTGGTGGGCAATCTGGTGCCGGTCGGCCATGGGCTCGCCGCGCGGCCGGATGCCGCCGCGGTCGCCAGCTATGTCAAGCAGGCGGAAGCGCAGAAATCGGTCGACTTCGTCCTCAACATCATTCCGGACAGCGTGGTCGGCGCGCTCGCGCGCGGCGACATCCTGCAGGTGCTGCTGTTCGCCATCCTGTTCGGCTTTGCGCTGATGGCGCTCGGCGAGCGCGGACATCGCCTGCGTGACATCATCGACGACACCTCGCACGCCGTGTTCGGCGTCATCGCCATCGTCATGAAGGCGGCGCCATTTGGCGCCTTCGGCGCCATGGCCTACACCATCGGCAAGTTCGGTCCTGCGGCGCTCGGCAATCTGGTGGGGCTGATCGTGCTGTTCTATGCGACTGCCGCGCTGTTCGTGATCGTCGTGCTCGGTACCATCGCCCGCGTCGTCGGCTTCAGCATCTTCAAATTCATCGCCTACATCAAGGACGAATTGCTGATCGTGCTGGGCACCAGTTCGTCCGAAAGCGCGCTGCCGCAATTGATGGAAAAACTCGAGCGGCTCGGCTGTTCGAAGTCGGTGGTTGGCCTCGTGGTGCCGACCGGATATTCGTTCAATCTCGACGGCACCAATATCTACATGACGTTGGCGACATTGTTCATCGCGCAGGCGCTGGGCGTCGATCTGTCGTTCTCGCAGCAATTGACCATCCTGGTGGTGGCGATGCTGACGTCGAAGGGGGCGAGCGGGGTCACCGGCGCGGGCTTCATCACGCTCGCGGCGACGCTCACGGTGGTCAACCCGGCGCTGGTGCCGGGGATGGCGATCGTGTTTTCGGTGGACAAGTTCATGAGCGAGGTTCGCGCCCTCACCAACATCACCGGCAACGGCGTCGCCTCCGTGTTCGTGTCATGGTGGGAGGGCGAACTCGACCACGAAATGCTGCATGCCAATCTCAGCCGGACCGTCGATCCGTCCAATCTGGAGACGGCCATCACGACGGGTTGATCCCCGAGGCCACATGGTTCGAGACACGCGAAGGCGCGCTCCTCACCATGAGGGTTGGGACCTCGCCCTGAGAGCCTGACTGAAAATGCATCCAGCATTTTCAGTCGCTTTCTAACCGCTTGAAAATGACTCCCTCTTTCGTCATGGCCGAACCCTGTTCCGGCCATCCGTCTTTGATGCTGTTCGGCTTTCAAGACGTGGATGCCCGCGACAAGCGCGGGCATGACGAGTTCGACAAAACGCCCAGCGCTATTCGCCGCTACCGAAGCGCCGCGACCACCACCCCGCGCGACGTGGCTGGGTTTCGCCGGGTGCCGGAGCCGGGGACCGAGACGGGTCCGGCTCGGGGGGCAGAGGTTGGGGTTCGCCGTGCTCCGCCGATGAGGTCACAACCGGCTGGGGCTCGGACAGGAAGGTCACCTTCTCGCGCACGGTCGAGCGCCGCGGCGGGGCTTTTTCCGGCTCGCGACCGCTTTCGGCCTCGCGCCGGTCCTCTTCCGATGCTGCCGTGCCGACCGGCTCCTCATGATCGTGATCCGCAGGGGGCGGTTCGGAACGGGCTGTGAAGGTCTCGGCCTCGACCGCCGGTGCAGGCGGCTGCGGCGCGACCTCGTCGAAATCGGCAACCGCGCTCGATACCTCGGACGGCGGCGGCGGTGCGAGTTCGTCCGCGATCGAGCCCACCAGACCGTCTTCCGGACCGCCGCGCCGGCGACGTCCGCCACGGCGTCCGCGGCGGCGAGGGCGGCGTTCGCCGGTCGCCTGATCGGTGCGGACCATGCCGGGCTGTTCGTCGGCCTCGTCCTCCTCGGATTCGGCCTCATTCGCACCCGCGCCGGGGATCGCCGTCGGGGTCGCACGTGGCGCGCCATTCTCTTCGCGCGCGGGGGCGCCATCGCGCGGCTCGCCGGGACGGCCACGCCGCCGCCGCCGCCGCTTCCGTTTGTGCCCATCGGCCTCGCCGTCTGCCGCGGCTGCCTCGCTCGCCGGCTGCTCGTCGACGACGCCTTCGCTCTCCTCGGTTTCGACCTCGGATTCGACTTCGATGTCGAACGCCTCATCCTCGTCAAAGGGTTCCTCGTGCTGCGGCGGCGACGCCGCCACCTGGGCCGCGAGCAACGCCTTGGCAGCCTCGAGCGTATGCACCTGTTCGCCGCGATCGATGATGAAAGACTGCTGACCGCTGACGGTCGGGTCGGCCACCACGGCGAGGCTCACCTTGAAGGCATCCTCGAGGTCGCGCAGATGGCCGCGCTTGTGGTTGAGGACGTAGAGCGCGACATCGGTCCGGGTGCGCACCACGAGATTGTGGGTGGCTCCCTTCATCAGGATTTCCTCGATGCCGCGGAGCAATTGCAGGGCGACCGAAGATACCGAGCGGACATGGCCGCTTCCGCCGCATTGCGGGCAAGGCTCGGTCGAGCTTTCCAGCACGCTGGCCCGAATCCGCTGCCGCGACATTTCGAGCAGGCCGAAATGCGAGATCCGCCCGACCTGGATGCGGGCGCGGTCCTGCCGCAGGCAATCGCTCAGCTTGCGTTCGACCGAGCGATTGTTGCGCTTCTCGTCCATGTCGATGAAGTCGATGACGATGAGGCCGGCGAGGTCACGCAGGCGCAACTGCCTCGCGACTTCCTCGGCCGCCTCCATGTTGGTCTTGAGCGCGGTGTCCTCGATATGATGCTCGCGGGTCGAGCGGCCCGAGTTGACGTCGATCGAAACCAGCGCCTCGGTCTGGTTGATCACGATGTAGCCGCCCGAGCGCAGTTGTACGGTCGGCGAAAACATCGCGTCGAGCTGGCTTTCGACCCCCATCCGCGAAAACAGCGGCTGACCGTCGCGATACTGCCTGACGGCACGCACATTCGACGGCATCAGCATCTTCATGAAATCGCGGGCCTCCTGATAGCCGGCTTCGCCGGCGACCTGGATCTCGTCGATTTCCTTGTTGTAGAGATCGCGCAGCGACCGCTTGATCAGCGAACCCTCCTCGTAGACGAGGGTCGGCGCCTGCGATCGCAGCGTCATGTCGCGCACGGTTTCCCACATCCGGATCAGATATTCGAAATCGCGCTTGATTTCCGGCTTGGTGCGCGAGGCGCCGGCCGTGCGCAGGATGATGCCCATGCCCTCCGGCACGTCGAGATCCTGCACCACTTCCTTCAGCCGCGAGCGGTCCTGCGCCGAGGTGATCTTGCGGCTGATGCCGCCGCCGCGCGCGGTATTCGGCATCAACACGGCATAGCGCCCGGCCAGCGACAGGTAGGTGGTGAGCGCGGCGCCCTTGTTGCCGCGCTCTTCCTTCACGACCTGCACCAGCATGACCTGGCGACGCTTGATGACCTCCTGGATCTTGTACTGGCGGCGCGGACGGTAGGCGCGCTCCGGCACCTCTTCGAGCACGTCGTCGCCGCCGACGGATTCAACCTCTTCCTCGGCGTCGTCGCCGTCATCCTCGTCATCCCCGGCTTCGTCGCCCCGCGCCGTTGCTTCCTGTTCGGGATGATCGGATGTCGCTTCGCGCTCGACATGCTCGGCCTGCTCGCCGCCGCCGTTCTCGGCGTATGCCGCGACATCGGCATCGGCCTCGCTTGCGTGCGCGTGTTCCTCATGAGCGCCGTTGTCATGGGCGTACTCTTCGTGTTCGCCGCCGCCCGGTGCCGCCGCGGGGGCCGCGGTATCGCCCAGATCGGCATGGGCTACCGCCGCGGCCGGCTCGTCGCCGTCGGCGTGATCGCGATCATGCTGGCCGTGCGCCTGATCGTGATCGTGCTGGTGCTCATGGCCTTCATCGCCACGAAGTTCATCGCCATGACCTTCATGGTCGTGATGGCCGGAATCGGCGGCATGCGATTCGTCGTCATGGGTATGAAACGGCTCCTCGCCAACCCGATCATGGTCATGCGACGAATGCTCGTGATCCCGCGGCTGCTCGCCATGGGCGGGATCGGTGCCTGCCTCGACGATGCCGCTCTGCACGCGCTCCCCATTGCTGCGGCGGCGCGAGTTGCGGTGACGCGGGCGGCGGCGGTGGTTGGAGCGGTTCTCGCTCTCTTCCTCGGCTTCGCGATGGGCGCGCTCGTCGGCCTCGATCAAGGCCTGACGGTCGGCGACCGGAATTTGATAGTAGTCGGGATGGATTTCGCTGAAGGCCAGGAAGCCGTGACGGTTGCCGCCGTATTCGATGAAGGCGGCCTGCAGCGACGGCTCTACGCGCGTGACCTTGGCAAGATAGATGTTTCCGCGCAGTTGTTTGCGCTGGGCGGTCTCGAAATCAAATTCTTCGACGCGATTGCCGCGGACCACCACGACCCGGGTTTCTTCCGGATGGGTGGCATCGATCAACATTTTGTTGGGCATTTTGGGACTCTTGGCGGCGGCGGGCGCGTATTACGGTAAGCGCGTATCGCGCAGCCGGTTGACGCGACGGTCCACCTGATTCGGGGGTGAGGGGAAGGCCAAAACGCAACACGGGGCGCCCGTCCGAAGGTGATCGCGGCGAAACAGGGCGACGTGCGGAGCTTTCGCTCCGCGCCGGCGCGGAACCGTTGTGGATCATGATCGGCAATACAGTCTGGCGCATCAAGCGTCGGCCCGTCTAAACACATTGGCGGCAAAAGACGCCGCCTCGTCGGTCGCTGAAGGCCCGGCGCGGCGCCAAAGCGCTCGCCGGCCGTGGACTACCCGGCCTCGCGGCCGCGATAATCGGTTCTGTCGTGCTTGCCAGGGGACAAGATCGTGACCTGGACTGAACGCCGCTCGGGCCTGAAACCGCCGCTCCTTGTCAGCCGCGCGCGGCGCTGGCTGCGGAGGGATCGGAAAAAACGCTGGAACTTCCTCAGTTGGAAAATTCCGGCGCTGCACCGGGAGGCTGAACGCGACACAACCGGGAGTTTTAGCCGTCAGCCCCCTGTACATACGTGGATTGCCCGTCGCGTGCAAGGGAGCTGCGGAACAGGCGTCGCCATGCGGCAACACTCGACCTTATTCGCGTTCAGAGTCTTAAGGGAACGTTAACCCTGTGGTTCTATTGCGGTAAGAGGACCGCTCGGAGGCACTGAATCGTTGGCGATCCGCACAAAGCACCGTGTTTTGCCGCTAGTTGCGCTCTTGTGCGTCGCAGCATTACTTTGCGCCGGATCGACCGTTGCCGGCCCGGCCATACCGAGCGCCGTCGCGGCCTCGGATTTTCCGGTCGCCTCCGACGTTCGCCTGGCCGGCGACGCCAAGCAGACCCGGTTCGTTCTGGATCTCGACAAGACCCTCCAGTTTCGCGCCTTCACCCTTGCCGATCCCTACCGGGTGGTCGTGGACCTTCCGCAGGTCGATTTTCGCCTGCCCAATGGCGCCGGCACCAATGGCCGCGGCCTGGTCAAGGCCTTCCGCTACGGCCTCGTGATGCCCGGCGGTTCGCGGATCGTATTCGATCTGACCGGCCCGGCCCGGATATCCAGTTCCTATGTGCTCGATGCCGCCAACGGCCAGCCGCCGCGGCTGGTGCTCGAATTCGAGGAAGTGGATCGTGCCGGTTTCGCGCAATCGATGGCGGCTGACAGCCGGCCTGAACTGAGACCGGCCATCGCCGACGCGGCCGAAATTGCCGCCAGGGAGACCACCGCTCCGTCCGCCCCCGGACCGGCCGCGCCGGCGGATCCGCGTCCCGTCATCGTGATCGACCCGGGCCATGGCGGCATCGACAATGGAACCCAGTCGGGCAACGAGAACGAGAAGAGCCTCGTGCTGGCCTTCGGCCTCGCGTTGCGTGATCGCATCGAGAAGGGCGGCAAGTATCGCGTCGTCATGACCCGGACCGACGATACTTTCATCCCGCTCGACGACCGGGTTCGGATCGCGCGCAATCAATCGGCGGCGTTGTTCGTGTCGATCCATGCCGACGCGCTGCCGCGCCGCGAGGGTGATGCCCAGGGCGCGACCATCTACACGCTGTCCGACCGCGCCTCCGACGCCGAGGCGGAAAGGCTCGCCGAGGCTGAAAACAAGGCGGACGCCATTGGCGGGGTCAACCTGACCGCCGAGCCGACCGAAGTTGCCGATATTTTGATCGACCTTGCCCAGCGCGAAACCCGGACGTTTTCCAAACGGTTCGCACGATTGCTGGCCGGCGAAATGAAAAATACCGCGCGGATGTACAAGCACCCGCTGAAATCTGCCGGATTCAGGGTCCTGAAGGCACCGGACGTGCCGTCGGTGCTGGTCGAGCTCGGCTACGTCTCCAACAAGAGCGACCTCGAGCATCTGGTATCGGAGAGCTGGCGCGCGCGCACCGTCGGATCCATGGCGCTCGCCATCGACGCCTTCTTTGCCAAACGCATGGCCACCGCGGCGCCGGCGAATTGAGCCGTGGCGGCCATCCGGAGCTGGAAGCCCTAGTTTGGCCACAGCGCCCGCTTTATAAGACCCCGCGTCGCGGGGGTATCCCGGTTTCGGTCGGAATTCCTCCTCGGCCGGTATATTGTTCGCCTGCGTCACTGGCCAAACGTCTTGCAGCGGGTGTGCACGCTGAGCAGAAGCGCCGCCGGGTCCGGCGCTCGAGGTTGAAACGGACAGTCGACAATGCGCTTGCTGGTGCGGTTCTTTGGTTTCCTGTTCGCTGCGGGAACCGTGGTGTTCCTGGTCGGCGTCGCTGCCGCGGCAGGACTGATCTGGCATTTTTCCAGGGATTTGCCGGACTATTCCCAGCTTCAGGATTATGAGCCGCCGGTAATGACGCGGGTGCATGCCTCGGATGGCTCGCTGCTCGGCGAATATGCCAAGGAACGCCGGCTCTATCTGCCGATCCAGGCCGTGCCGAAGCTCGTCATCAACGCGTTCCTCGCCGCCGAGGACAAGAATTTCTACGAGCATGGCGGCATCGACTTCGCCGGCATGGCGCGGGCGGCGGTGCTTTACGCCCAGAATTACGGCTCCAACCGCCGTCCGCAGGGTGCCTCCACCATCACCCAGCAGGTCGCGAAGAACTTCCTGCTGAACAACGAGGTGTCGTTCACGCGCAAGATCAAGGAAGCGCTGCTGGCGATGCGGATCGAGCGTGCCTACTCCAAGGACAAGATTCTCGAGCTTTATCTCAACGAAATCTATCTCGGCCTGGGCGCCTACGGGATTGCCGCCGCGTCGCTGGTCTATTTCGATAAATCGGTGAACGAGCTGACCGTAGCGGAGGCGGCCTATCTCGCCGCGTTGCCGAAGGCGCCGGCGGCGCTGCATCCGGTGCGCAACCACGACCGGGCGATCGAGCGACGCAACTACGTGATCGATCGGCTGCTGGAAAACGGCTGGATCAAACAGGCCGACGCCGACAAGGCGCGCAAGGACCCGTTGATCGTGACCAACCGGTCGAACGCCGCCCATATTTTTGCCGGCGAGTATTTTGCCGAGGAGGTTCGCCGCGACATCTTCGAGCGTTATGGCGAGAAGAAACTCTACGAGGGCGGGCTGTCGGTACGCACCACGCTCGATCCCAAGCTGCAGGTGATGGCGCGCAAGTCGATGGCAGCGGGGCTCGTCAACTATGACGAGGCCCAGGGTTGGCGCGGCGCCAGCAGCAAGATCGATATCACCGGCGACTGGGGTTTGAAGCTCGCCGACGTCAAATCGCTGTCGGATATCGCGCCGTGGCGGCTCGCGGTGGTGCTGGAGACCAACGACCAGTCCGCGCGCATCGGCTTTCAGCCCGGCCGCGAACTCGGAGGCGCGGTCCTCAAGGACCGCGAGACCGGCATCATCACGCTGGATGGCGTGAGATGGGCGAAGGCGGCGTCCGGCCCGCTGCGCGGCAAGACCCCGACGTCCGTTGCGCAGGTCCTAAGCCCCGGCGATGTCATCTATGCCGATCCGCTGATCGGCAAGGATGGCAATCCGGTCGAGGGCCAGTTCCGGCTGCGGCAATATCCCGAGATTTCGGGCGCCATGGTGGTGATGGATCCGCATACCGGCCGCGTGCTCGCCATGGTTGGCGGATTCTCGTTCGACCAGAGCCAGTTCAATCGCGCGACCCAGGCCTATCGGCAGCCCGGTTCGTCGTTCAAGCCGATCGTCTATTCGTCGGCGCTCGACAATGGCTACACGCCGTCGACCGTCGTGGTCGACGCGCCGATCGAAATCGACCAGGGGCAGGGCGGCGGGGTCTGGCGCCCGGAGAACTATTCGGCCGGTCATTATCATGGTCCGACCACGCTGCGGAACGCGCTGCGGTGGTCGCTCAACACGGTCACGGTGCGGCTTGCGCAGGACGTCGGCATGCCGCTGATCGGCGAATATGCCAAGCGGTTCGGCGTCTATGACGAACTGCCGAACTACCTGTCCTATGCGCTCGGCGCCGGCGAGACCACGGTGATGCGGATGGTTACCGCGTACTCGATGTTCGACAATGGCGGCCGGCGGGTGAAGCCGACGCTGATCGACCGCATCCAGGACCGTTACGGCCATACCATCTTCAAGCATGATCAGCGCGAATGCCGCGGCTGCGATGCGCCGGAGGGCTGGAAGAATCAGCCCGAGCCCCAGTTGATCGACCACCGGGAGCAGGTGCTGGATGCGATGACGGCCTACCAGATCACCTCGATGATGGAAGGCGTCGTGCAGTCTGGCACGGCAACCATCCTGCGGGAGGTCGGCAAGCCGATCGCCGGCAAGACCGGCACCACCAACGACCAGAAGGATGCCTGGTTCGTCGGCTTCTCGCCGGACATCGTGGTCGGCGTCTATATGGGCTTCGACAAGCCGCGCAATCTCGGCAGAACCGCCACTGGCGGACATCTCGCCGCGCCGGTTGCCAAGGATTTCCTGAAGCTCGCACTCGCCGACAAGCCCGCGGTTCCGTTCAAGGTGCCGGCGGGGATCAAACTGATCCTGGTCGATCAGATGACCGGAATGCGCGCCGGGCCGGGCGACCCCAAGACCATTCTCGAAGCCTTCAAGCCAGGCACCGCGCCGCCTGACAATTATTCGGTGATCGGCGTCGCCGACGCCGACGGCCGCGCGCTCACGGTGTCGCCGGACGCCGACCGCACGATCCTGCGCTCCGGCACTGGCGGCCTCTATTAGGCGCAATTGACCTCACCCGATGGGGTTTCGATTGCGCTTCGCACCGCCTGCCGCTACATCCCTGCAGCATTGCCGAAGGCGGCACAGCCGCGGATCAGGGGAACCATGCGCGCCGAAGTCGAACGTCTGGTCGAAGAGATCAAGCAGTCGGTCGGGCTGCTGAGGAGGCATCTTTGACGTCGAGCAATCGACGGCGCGGCTGGCCGAGCTGAACAAGCTCGCGGAAGATCCCAATCTCTGGAACGATCCCCAGAAGGCGCAGAAGCTGATGCAGGAGCGGACCTCGCTGGAGGATGCGCTTTCCGGCATCGGCAAGGTCGAGCGCGAGCTGGAGGACAATGTCGGGATGATCGAGCTCGGCGAAGCCGAGAACGACGAAGGCGTGGTGATGGAGGCCGAGGCCGCGCTGAAATCCCTCAAGAACGAGGTCGCGCGCCGCGAACTCGAGGCTTTGCTGGGCGGCGAGGCCGACGGCTTCGATTCCTATCTCGAGGTCCACGCCGGCGCCGGCGGCACCGAGAGCCAGGACTGGGCCGAGATGCTGCTGCGCATGTATACGCGCTGGGCGGAGAAACACGGCTTCAAGATCGAATATCTGGAGGAGACCCAGGGCGAGGAAGCCGGCATCAAATCCGCCACCATCCAGATCAGCGGCCACAACGCCTATGGCTGGCTCAAGACCGAAGCCGGCGTGCATCGGCTGGTGCGGATATCGCCGTTCGATTCCAACGCGCGCCGGCACACCTCGTTTTCCAGCGTCGCGATCTTTCCGGTCGTCGACGACAGCATCAAGATCGACATCAGGGAATCCGACGTGCGCACCGATACCATGCGTTCGGGCGGCGCCGGCGGCCAGCACGTCAACAAGACCGAATCCGCGGTTCGGCTGACGCATGTTCCAACCGGCGTCGCGGTGGTCTGCCAGGCCGGGCGTTCGCAGCACAAGAACCGGGCGCAGGCCTGGGACATGTTGCGGGCGCGGCTCTATGAGATCGAGTTGAAGAAGCGCGAGCAGCAGGCGGCCGCCGACCAGGCCGCCAAGACCGATATCGGCTGGGGCCATCAGATTCGCTCCTATGTCCTGCAACCCTACCAGATGGTGAAAGATCTTCGCACCGGCGTGCAGACCTCGGATACTTCGGGCGTGCTCGACGGCGACCTCGATGAATTCATGGCGGCGACGCTGGCGCAGCGCGCTTTCGGCACCGCGCCGGCCGCGGTGGAGGATGTGGACTGATCCGATGGCACGCATCGCTTTCATGGGTCTCGGTCGGATGGGTCGCGGCATGGCCGGCCGCTATCTCGACGGCGGCCACAGCGTCGCGGTCTGGAACCGCAATCAGGCGAAAGCCGGCGACCTGATCGCGCGGGGCGCGCGCCTTGCGCGTTCTGCGGCGGATGCGGCCGATGGCGCCGATGCGATCGTGACCATGGTCGCCGACGATGAGGCCTCGCGTGCGGTCTGGCTCGGCAAGGACGGCGCCGCAACCCGGGCCAAGGCGGGCGTGCTCGCAATCGAATGTTCGACCGTGTCGTATCGTCACGCGCTGGAACTTGCCCGGGAATTGCGCGGCCGCGGGCTCGTCTACATCGATTGTCCGGTCACTGGCTTGCCCGATGCCGCGGCCAGCGGAAAGCTGACGCTGCTGGTCGGCGCCGAGCCGGCCGATCTCGAACAGGCGCGACCCTATCTCGCGCCGCTGAGCACGACCATCCGGCATTTCGGCGCCATCGGCACCGGCACGGTGTACAAGCTGATCAACAATTTGATGGGTGCGATCCAGATTGCCGGGCTCGCCGAGGGCCTTGCGATCGCCGAGCAGGCCGGTCTCGACATGAAGCTGGTGCTGGAGTCGATCGAGCACGGCGTGGCGGCGAGCCCGCAGGTACTGCGCCATTCCAGGCGCATGGTGGCGCGAAATTTCACCGGCGCGAGTTTCACCGCCGCGTTGCGGCACAAGGATGCCGCCTATGCGGTTGCGCTGGCCGAGAGTCTGCTGGCACAGCCACCGCTGGTCGGCCGCGCCGCGGTGCAGGCCTATGACGAGGCGAAAGCCCACGCGCCCGATGACGATGAGGGCAGGATGATCGAGATCGTATCGCGTCCCAGATCCGCGCCATAGGCGAGCCGAGCCCGGCAAGCCGACGCTTGCAACGCCGCCGGCAGCCTGCGAAACTTGAAAAAAAGATCAGTCCAGACGGGGAGAGAACGATGCCGGCTCGTATCACGGTCCTGTTTGCCATCGCAGCCCTGGTGACCGCTGGCGCGGCCCAGGCCCAGAAGAAATACGATTCCGGCGCGAGCGATACCGAGATCAGGATCGGCAACATCATGCCCTATAGCGGTCCCGCCTCCTCCTATGGCGTGATCGGCAAAACCGAAGCGGCGTTCTTCAAGATGATCAACGCCGAGGGCGGCATCAATGGCCGCAAGATCAATTTCATCTCCTATGACGATGCCTACAGCCCGCCCAAGGCGATCGAGCAGGCGCGCAAGCTGGTGGAGAGCGACGAGGTGCTGCTGATATTCCAGTCGCTCGGCACGCCGTCCAACTCGGCGATCGAGAAATACATGAACGTCAAGAAGGTGCCGCAACTGTTCGTCGCCTCCGGCGCCACCAAATTCGGCGACCCCAAGAACTTCCCATGGACCATGGGTTTCCAGCCCAACTACCAGAGCGAAGGTCACATCTACGCGAAATACATCCTGGAACATTTTCCCGACAGCAAGATCGCGGTGTTCTGGCAGGATGACGACGCCGGCAAGGACCAGTTCAAGGGATTGAAAGATGGTCTCGGCGACAAGGCCGGCATGATCATCGCCGACAAGTCCTATGAGGTGAGCGATCCCTCGATCGATTCCCAGATCGTCGCGCTGCACGATTCGGGGGCCGACATCTTCTTCTCCTGGGCCGCACCGAAGGGCTCGGCGCAGGCGATCCGGAAGGTCGGCGAACTCGGCTGGAAACCGAAATTCTTCCTGGCCAACACCGCAACCACGATCGCCTCGGTGCTGAAACCCGCCGGCCTGGAATATTCCAAGGGTATTATCTCGACCGCCTATGTAAAGGATCCGACCGACCCGACCTGGAAGGACGATCCGGGGGTGAAGAAATGGGCGACCTTCATGGATAAATTTTATCCCGACGGCGACAAGACCAATGCCAACAATGCCTATGCCCACGTGGAATCGGAAGCGATGGCGCAGGTTCTCAAGCAGTGCGGCGATAATCTGACGCGCGAGAATATCATGAAGCAGGCCACCAACCTGAAGAACTTCAGGAGCGAGATGCTGCTGCCGGGAATCACGATCAATACGTCACCGGACGATTACTTCCCGATCGAACAGATGCAGTTGATGCGGTTCAACGGCACCACCTGGGAACTGTTCGGCGACATCATCACCGGTGAAGTCGGCCACGAGATCAGCCATTAGTCTAGCGCAACTTCCACTCCTTCGAGACGCATCGCTTCGCGATGCTCCTCAGGATGAGGTCCAAGGTCGTGTCAGTCAGACCCTCATGGTGAGGAGCGCGTCTTCGCGCGTCTCGAACCATGCGGCCCCGGGAGAAGCAACAATGACTCGAGTGAACCGAAAAGCGCTCCTGGTCTGGCTGCGGTTACGCTAGATCAGCCCGCGCTGAGCCGCACTCCGGCGCGGAGGAATTTCTGCGGGTCGACCGCTTCGCCGTCGATGCGGGTTTCGTAATGAAGATGCGGACCGGTCGAGCGGCCCGTCGAGCCGACGGCGCCGATCACCTGTCCGATCTTGACGGGATCGCCGACCTTGACGTCGATCTCCGACAGATGTCCGTAGCGGGTCGATAATCCATTGCCGTGATCGATCTCCACCATGCGGCCGTAACCGCCGGCCCATCCCGCCGATGCCACTTTCCCGCTCGCGGTCGCGCGCACCGGATCGCCCTGCGCCGCGCGGAAATCGAGACCGGTATGCATGGCGGGGCGGCCAAGGAACGGATCGGTGCGAACCCCGAAGCCCGAGGTGAACTCGACTTCACCGACGACCGGCTTGCGATAGGGCACCAGTGCAAGCGTGCGGTTGAGGCGGTCCATCTGGGCGCGGGTGACATTGATCCGATAGAGTTCGCGCTCGAACGGCCCGGCGTGGGCCGAAAGCTTGACCGGAATGAAGGGACCGCCCATGCCCGCGCGCGGCGTCGCGGCTTCCAGATGCGCCATGTCGAGGCCAAGATCGGTGATGACGCCGCGCATCCGGCGCACGCGCGATTCCATGCCGTCTTCGGCCGAGGTGAGCGCGGCCATCTGCCGGCTCTCGACCTGATCCAGCGAACTTTGCAGCCGCGCAAGAACGCTGTCGACGCCCCCGACCTTCGCGAACTGGTTCGGCGGCGGCTGGATGGCGATCGGCGCGCGAGATTCCAGCCGCGCCTCGCGATCCGGTGGCGCCACAAAAGTCACGGTGTCGCTGATCGGCGAGGGCTTTGGCCGTGCCGGGCTTGTCGCTTCGGCCGGGCCCGTTCGCGCCGAGGGCTTGATCGATCCGGTGATATCGGCAATGCCGCCGAGCGCGCTGGCGCGGGATTCGAGCGTGGTCTGGCGGCGCATGATCTGGTCGAGTTTCTGATCGAACTGTTCCTGATCGAGCAACTGGCGGCTCGTGGTTCGGTCGATCCTGGTCCGCAGGTCGGCGATGCGGTCCTCATAGGCATACTGCATCTCGGCCTGACGCGCGATCAGGCGGGCGAGAACGTTGTCGTGGAAAGCGAAATAGGTGGCGGTCGCGGCTGACCAGATCCCCATCAGGGTCACGGTGCCGACCACGATCCAGAACACCACGGGACCGAACCGAACCTGCTTGCCGGCATGGACGAGGGTATAGTCTTTCTGGCCGCGCGGTGCTGCGCCTGTCGAATGATTTACCGGCGGGCGGCGAGCGGAGGTCCTGCCGTGATCATGTGAGTGATGTTGGAGATACTCGGCATGCTGACCGGTACGGTACGACATCGGCACTCCCGCGCCGGTCGGAGATCAGGTCCGTACGGCTGATTGACGGGATGATATGACCTTCTCATGGTTAATTTTTAGAAAACGGTCGATGCAAATTACAGGGCGCGAACCGCCGCGAGCACCTCATCGGCATGGCCGTCGACTCTCACGTTGCGCCAGATGCGGATGATCCGGCCATCCTCGCCGATCAATATGGTGGTGCGACGAATGCCCTGGAACGTCCTTCCATACATGGATTTTTCACCCCAGGCTCCGTAGGCCTCGAGCATGCCGTGAGCCTCGTCCGAAGCCAGCGGCATCACCAATCGATGCTTGTCACGAAAGGCCTGCTGGGCCTCTGGCGGGTCGGCCGAGACTCCCACCATGGCGGTTCGATTTTCGGCGAATGCACTCGCCAATCGCGTGAAGTCGATCGCCTCCCGGGTGCAACCGGGGGTGTCGGCGCGCGGATAGAAAAACAGCACCAGCCTGCGACCGGAGAAGTCTTCGAGCGAGATACTGTCGCCATCATCGCGGGGCAGGCGAAACGCGGGCGCCCGTGCTCCCTCGCTCAGCGCCCAACCATCCGCCGTCCCGGCGGCCGTTTTCGATTCGGCCGGTTTCGAGGCTGGCTTGCGCAGGGTTTTCGGGCGCGCTCTCTCGGCCTTCTTGCCGGACCGGGCTGCCGCTTTGCCGGGGAATTTCGCAACGGGCGTTTTGGCCGATGCGCGCGATTTCGCGCGGACCGCCTTCGCCGCCGCCTTGTTGACGGTCTTCCTGGAGGAATTCTTGCGCGTTTTCTTGGACATACGCCTTCCTTTCGTCGCTTTCGCCGGATCAACAATTAGGCTCTTGCGGGTCGAGTCCCGGCAGGTTCAAATCGATCCGGCCGCGGGGCCAAGTCTGATGGCCTCGGAATAGGGTTGCAAGGAACTCGGCGCAACGCTCGTCCGCTCGCTGAATGTGCCAGTTGGGCCGGATGACGTGTAACAGTACTGATCAGGGAATGGCAGCGATGCCGGTACAGGAACGCCCGTTACCAGCCGACGGGCGCGCTCTTGGCGGCAATCATCAATCGTCCGGTCACCGCCAGCACCGAGAGGCAATGGCAAGGAATACATCGCCCCAGGGTTCGAATCCGCGTGCTGACGTCCAACCTCTGCCGTTGGACGAGGCCGACTGGGATCGGGAGCAAGACGAGGCGGCCGGCTATCGTGCGCGTCGGCTGCTGTCGAGATCGAACTCAGGCTTTCATCGGCTTGGCGATCGGTTCGGGGCGCTGAGCCGATGGATCGCCGGCGAGCGCTGGCTGAAGCGAATTGCCGTCGCAATCGCGGCCCTGATGGTGATATTCGCGGCCAGCTTCGGCGCGTTGTGGCTGCGGCTGGGGGCCGGTCCGATCAATCTGGAAATGGTCACGCCGTGGCTCGCCGCCGCGATCGAGGACAACATCGGCAACGGCAACACGGTCGAGGTTGGGGGCACCCAGATCGAGCGGGCCGGCCGGATTCGCATCGCCGTGCGCATCCGCGATATCGTTGTCAGGGATCGCGACCATGCGATCGTGGCGAGCGCTCCCAAAGCCGAGGTGAGGCTATCGGGCACGGCGCTGCTGATGGGACGCCTTCGCGCCGAGAGCCTCAATCTGGTCGATGCCGAACTGTCGGTGCGGATTACCCCGGACGGCTATGTCACGGTCTCCACCGGCGACAATGCCCGACCGCTCGCAACCGGTATCGCCTCGAAGCGCACAGCCGGGGCCACGCCGCCGTTGCCAGGCGGGCCACCATCTGCCGGATCCTCCGCGGTTCCCGCGTCACCGCACCCTGCGACCGCAGCCGCGCCGGATAGCCGTGATCCGCCGAGCGGACTGCTGGCCGGCCTCGACTGGCTCGACAGCCTGAGCCTGACCGGGCTGGACGGGCAGAACCTCAACGAAATCGGTCTGAAGAACGGCAACCTCATTGTCGACGATGAGCAGCGCGGCAACAAATGGAAGTTCGAAAACATCAGCCTCAGCCTTCGCCGCCCGCGTGGCGGCGGCGTTGCGCTCAGCGTTGGCGAAGATGGCCGTCATGCATGGTCGCTTCGCGTCGCGATCGGCGCCCCCTCCAACGGTGTGCGTTCGGTCGATATTCGCGCCGACAAGGTCTCGACGTCGGACATCCTGCTGGCGTTGCGATTGAAGGACCTGACTTACAGTGCCGATCTGCGGCTCACCGGTGAACTGAAGGGCGAACTGGGCCGGGACGGGCTGCCAACCTTTTTCCGCGGCAGGATGAGCACCGGTGCCGGTCACATCATCGACAGCGATACGCCCGACTATCCCATGTCGATCGATTCGGCTGAAATGGATGTCGAATGGGATGCCGGGCGGCGCGTCCTGGTAGCACCGTTCAAGATTGTATCCGGTTCGAACCATATCACCCTGCTGGCGCATCTCGAACCACCCAATGGCAGCATCCCGGATTGGCAGATGGGCTTCAGTGGCGGCACCATCGTGCTGGCGGGGGTCGAAGGCGAGCAGCCGCTGATCTTCAACCGCATCGCCATCGGGCTGCGGTTCGATACGCTGAGGCACCGCGTGCTGCTGACCCAGGCCGATATCAGCAACGGCGAGATCGGGATCGCCGGAACCGGCAGCCTCGACTATTCGGCGGAGCCGCGCCTGACGCTCGGTTTTGCCGGAACGCCGATGTCGGCCTCGGCGCTGAAACGGATGTGGCCGATCCTGATCGTTCCCGAGGTTCGCGAATGGGTGCTCGAGCGGGTCGAACGCGGCTCGCTCCAGCGCATCGAGATCGGCGTCAATTCGCCGGTTCACAATCTTTCGCGCCGGGGACCGCCGATTCCGGAGGACGGGCTTGCCGTCAACATTTCAGCCACTGGCGTGACGTTGCGGCCGGTGGATGACCTGCCGCTGGTACGCGATGCGGATTTGAAGGCGCATGTAACCGGCCGCACTGCGACCGTGACCATCGGACAGGCGGCGGCCGATACGCCGGCGGGCCGCAAGCTGACGATCAGCGATCTGGTCTTCGAGGTGCCGGACATGGCGCCGAAACCGGCACCGGCCCGGGTCAAGTTCCGGATCGACGGACCGGTGCCGGCGGCGGCCGAAATTCTCGCCTCCGATCGTCTCAGTGAATTTTCCGCGACCAAGATCGATCCGAACGCCAGCAAGGGCACTGTCTCCGCGCAGGTCACGCTCAACATGCCGATCAAGCGCGAACTCACCAAGGCTGACACCACCTACGCCATTGCCGCCGACCTCAGCGGGTTTGCGGCCGATCATCTGGTGATGAACCAAAAGCTCGAGGCCAATGCGCTCAAGGTCGTTGCCAATAATCAGGGCTATCAGGTCAAGGGCGACGTGCGGATCAACGGGCAGGCCGCCTCGCTGGACTACCGCAAGCCGAGCGAGGGCGACGCCGATTTCAAATTGCAGGCCACGCTCGATGATGCGAGCCGGGCGCGCCTCGGACTGGACCTTGGCCCTGCGGTCAGCGGCGCACTGCCGGTCAAGCTGAGCGGCAAGCTCGGCGGGGCGGACCATGACAGCCGGATCGGCGTCGACGCCGACCTGACCTCGTTGAAGCTCGACAATATGCTGCCGGGATGGGTCAAGTTGCCGGGCAAGTCGGGCCACGCCGTGTTCAACGTGGTGCAGAAGCCGCAATCGACCCGACTCGAAGACATCGTCATCGATGGTGGCGGGGTCTCGATCAAAGGATCGGTCGAGGTCGATCAGAACTATGACGTCATGAACGTCAACTTCCCGACCTATTCGCCCTCGGAAGGCGACAAGACCTCGCTGAAGGCCGAACGGGGCCTCGATGGGGTGCTGAAGGTGACGATGCGTGGCGACGTGTTCGACGGCCGCGGCTTCATCAAGTCCGCCATTTCGGGCCGCGAGGTCGACCCCAAGAGCAAGCCCAGGAATGTCGATCTCGATGTCGACCTGAAGCTCGGTGCGGTCGCCGGCTTCTACGGCGAGGCGCTCCGCAGCGTCGACGTCAAGCTGTCGCGGCGCAACGGTGCGATCAAGGCCTTTACGCTCAACGGCAAGCTCGGGAGCAATACGCCGCTGATGGGAGATTTGCGCAGGCCCACGCAGGGACGCGAGGTGATCTATCTCGAGACCAATGATGCCGGCGCGTTCTTCCGCTTCACCGACACCTATTCCAAGGTGGTCGGCGGCCAGCTTCAACTGGCGATGGATCCGCCGACCGTGGAGCCGAGCGCCAAAGAGGGCCTGATCAATGTCAACAATTTTTCGGTCAAGGGGGAGGTTGCGCTCGACCGCGTGGCCGCCGGCGGCCCAACCGGGGTCCAGAACGGTGTCTCCTTCTCGCGCGTGCGCGCCGAATTCACCCGCCAGAACGGGCAGCTCACGATCCGGGAGGGCGTCCTGAAAGGCCCCATGGTCGGCGGGACGATCGAAGGCAGCATCGATTCCGCAAACCAGGTGCGCATGAGCGGCACCTTCGTGCCGATGTACGGGCTGAACAACATGTTTGGCCAGATTCCGATCGTCGGCCTGTTCCTCGGTGGCGGCAGCAACGAGGGACTGATCGGAGTCACTTACGAGGTCGTCGGCACGCTCGGCCAGCCGGTGCTTCGCGTGAATCCGATTTCGGCGATGGCGCCGGGCGTATTGCGCAAGATCTTCGAATTCAACACCGGCAAGCCGAACAACCCGGTTGATTTTCCACCAAACAACAGCAACTGACCGACGGTCATCCCGTGCCTATCGCCGCAGCGCCGGCACCACCAGGAACGGGATCATGCCGAGCAGCACGGCGACCAGCGAGAATACGATCACGGGATTGTAGCTGTGGGTCCAGTCGTGGATCAGGCCGCCGCTCCAGGAGCCGAACGCCGAGCCGAGACCGCTGCCGATCGAAATGCTGCCATAGATCGTTCCAACCCGTTCGCCGCGAAAGATATTCATCGCGGTCGCCGTGAGCAGCGGGCCCCGCGAGCCGATCATGCTGCCGAAGCATACCACAAAGCCGGTCAGCACCCAGAAGTTCGGATACCATTGCAGCGCCCAAAGCATCAGGATTCCGACGATCGACAGCGCGTAGCTGAACAATACCGACGGCCTGCGGCCGATGATGCCGTCGAGCGAACTGACGCCGAGCATGCCGAACAACAGCACGACGCCGCTAAATCCCCATGCCGTGGCCGCCTGCAGCGGCGGAAATCCGGCATCGATCAGGTAGGCGACGACCTGCGGCGCGATGGCGTACATCCCGATCGCGGTGAAGAAGAAGGTCGAAAACAAGGCCCAGAAGGCATGATGGCGCATCGCGCTCAGCAGCGTCCAGCCGTCGTCGACCAGATCGGTCGTTGTGCTCCTCGCCAGGTGGGCCGATCCACCGGAGAGCACCCGCCATGGCAGCACCAGGAGCGGCACCAGCAACACCAGTACGGTGCCGCCGAAGATCTGATAAGCGCCGCGCCAGCCGGCGCGATCGATCAGGATCTGCGAAACCGGCAACAGGACCAGCACGCCGGCGCCGGTCGCGGAATACACCACCGCCATGGCGGTCGGCAGTCGCGGGCCGAACCAGCGGCCGAGCAGGATTGAATTCGGCACGTTGCCGATAAAGGCGATGCCGATGCCGACGCAGAGGCCGAGGCTGAGCTGGAATTGCCAGAGATGCCGGGCATGGCCCGCGACCAGGAACGCCGCACCAAGCAGAAACAGTCCGAGCGAATAGACGATGCGCGGCCCCGAACGGTCGAACAGCCGGCCGACCAGCGGAGCCGCCAGTCCTCCGGCGAGCGCGGACAGCGAATAGACCGAGACCACCTCGGCGCGGTCCCAGCCGAAACTCTCCGAGATCGGCTTGAGAAACACCGTAAAGCTCTCGCCGAGGCCGCGGCCGAGCACCGACAGCGTAAAGCACAATGCCAGCACGCTCAACGCCACCCGTGCCGGCCTCTCCGGTTTGATCGCGGCTCGCTCGCTGATGGCATGCTGGTCCATGCC
>DASUIA010000243.1:0-2796 GCA_036273255.1 Bradyrhizobium sp. | reverse complement strand
GCATTGCGGCTGGCGACGGCGGCAAGTTCGATGCCTTCGGTGCCGGCGATTGCCGGGATATGCTGATCGCGGGCGATCTTGCCGAGCCCAACAATGGCGAGGCGAATGGTGGTCACGCTGCTGTTCCGCGTTTGAGGCAAGTGTCGACGCTCTCCCATCGCAGCACACCTGCGCCGAGACCGCCAGTGGTCTCGATCAGGCCTGCGCGAACGGTTGGATCGACTTTGACAAGCGGGTCGCCAAAATCATGCCTTTTTGGATGCCGTTCATTCCCCCAATCTCTGTAAAAGCCGGCTGATTCGCTGGCCGGGCATTGCGGATCGGGATACAATTCTTTCCGATTATTAATGCCATCGGCCGGTGTTGGACGTGTACTTGTTTGCCGTCGGACGATTGCGAGATTCCGTTCAAAACGCCTACAAGGATCGACCCGTCATGGCTTGTTTGAACGATGATGTACCCTCGACAAATCGCGCGGGCAGAGGCCTGAAAATGGGCGACAGTTCGATGACGGAGCGTTCATGAACCAACCCATGAAACCTCCTCAGGAAGCTTCGCCGCAGCAGGAAGATCGTCCGGCGCGCGCTCCGCCTGCCAAAGCGCGGTCGGGCCGGCGATTCGTCGCGACCTGCCTCTTGCTGTTGCTGATCGTTGCCGGGGTCGTCTGGTGGAGCCGGCACCAGAGCGCGCCGGAACAAGGCCGTGCCGGACGAAACTCCGCGCCGATGTCGATCGTGCCCGAAGTCGTCGCCAAGGGAGATATCGGAATCAACCTCAACGCGCTCGGCACCGTCACCTCGCTCGCTACCGTGACGATCCGAAGTCAGATCAGCGGCTACCTGTTGAAGATCGATTTCAAGGAGGGCGATGAGGTCAAGAAAGGCGACCTGCTCGCGGAAATCGATTCCAGACCCTATGAAGCCACGTTAAATCAGGCGAAGGGAGCGCTGGCGCGCGACGAAGCCCTGCTGAAGGGCGCGCAGGTCGATCTGACGCGCTATCAAGGCCTCGCGGCGCAGAATGCGGTGCCGCACCAGACGCTGGACACGCAGATAGCGCTGGTCGCACAGGATCAGGGCACGGTCGAAGCCGACCGCGCCGCAGTCAAATCCGCCGAGGTCAACCTGAACTATTGCCGTATCGTGTCGCCGCTGGATGGCCGGGTCGGACTGCGTCAGGTCGACCAGGGCAACTATGTCACGCCCGGCGACGCCAACGGCCTCGTCGTGATCACGCAATTGAAGCCGATCAGCGTCCTGTTCACGGTACCGGAAGACAATCTGCAGGCGATTTCAAAACGCCTGCAGGACGGGGCCGTCCTGCCGGCAACTGCGCTCGATCGCAGCGGTGCCAACAAGATCGCCGACGGCACCTTGCAGACCTTCGACAGCCAGATCGATCCCACCACCGGGACGATCAAGCTGCGTGCGCAGTTTCCCAACGACACCGAATCGCTCTATCCAAATCAGTTCGTCAACATCCGTCTCTTGCTCGATACCCACAAGGACGTCACCACGATGTCGACGGCGGGCGTCCAGCGCGGCGTACCCAGCACGTTCGTCTATCTTGTCAACGCCGACAACACCGTCTCGGTCCGCAAGGTCGAACTCGGCGTGACGGATGGCGACCGGGTCGAGGTTCGCTCCGGGCTCGTGCCCGGTGATCGCATCGTGATCGATGGCGCCGACAAGCTGCGCGACGGTGCCAAGATCAACGTGCGCACGGAGGCCGATACTGGCAAGCCGCCGGCGGCCCCCGCCACCAGCCCGGACAAGGCGGGCAGCAAGAAGCGGCGCTCGGATAGCGGACAAAAACAATGAACCCTTCACAGCCGTTCATTCTGCGGCCTGTGGCGACCACCCTGCTGATGATAGCAATCATGCTGTCCGGCATGCTCGCGTTCAAATTCCTTCCGGTCGCCGCTTTGCCTGAAGTGGACTATCCGACCATCCAGGTGCAGACCTTCTATCCCGGCGCCAGCCCGGATGTGATGACCTCCTCGGTCACCGCACCGCTGGAAGTGCAATTCGGCCAGATGCCGAACCTCAACCAGATGAGCTCGGTGAGTTCCGCCGGCGCGTCGGTGATCACGCTGCAGTTCGGTCTCACCATTTCGCTCGATATCGCCGAGCAGGAAGTACAGGCCGCGATCAATGCGGCCGGCAACTTGTTGCCCGCCGACCTGCCCGCGCCGCCGATCTATGCCAAGGTGAACCCGGCCGACGCGCCAATCCTGACCCTGGGATTGACGTCGAAGACGATGCCGCTGACACAGGTGGAGGACTTCGTCGACACCCGCCTCGCGCAGAAGATCTCCCAGCTTCCCGGTGTCGGGCTCGTCAGCATCAGCGGCGGCCAACGGCCGGCGGTGCGCATCCGCGCCGATATCCGCAAGCTCGCGGCCTACGGGCTCAACATCGACGACCTGCGCACCACGCTTGGCAATGCCAATATCAACACGCCGAAGGGCAATTTCGACGGCGCGATGCGCGCCTACACCATCAACGCCAACGACCAGATCAGGAATGCGAGCGATTACAAATCGCTGATCGTCGCCTACAAGAACGGTTCGCCGGTCCGGCTCAGCGATGTCGGCGATGTCGTGGATGGCGCCCAGAACGACAAGCTCGGCGCCTGGATGAACGAAACCCCGGCGATCATTCTCAATGTGCAGCGGCAGCCCGGCGCCAACGTGATTTCGGTGGTGCAGGGCATCAAGTCGCTGTTGCCGCAACTGCAGGCCACGTTGCCGGCCGCCATCGACCTCAACGTCCTGACCGACCGGACCGTGACCAT
>DASUIA010000242.1:0-25464 GCA_036273255.1 Bradyrhizobium sp. | reverse complement strand
GTAGCTGGAAAACACTCTTGGACGTGTCCACACCAATTCGGATAATGTCGCTCACGGACGGCTCCCTTGTCTGAGTTCTAATCGACCTCATTCTGGCACACTGATGCCGTCGGGGGGCCGTCCACCCCAACATAACCACGATCGGGAGTATGGATTCCGGGCTCGCGCCAAGAGGCGCGCCCCGGAATGACGAGTTTTAGGCGAGAGAAGGAGGAACCACCCATGGCGTATGAGACGATCAGATACGAGGTCGCCGAGCAGGTTCTGACGATCACCCTGAACCGGCCCGACAAGCTCAACGCCTTCAACGCCGCCATGCAGAAGGAAGTGATCGACGCCTTCGACCGGGCCGATCGCGACGACAATGTCCGCGCCATCATCGTGACCGGCGCCGGCCGCGCCTTCTGCGCCGGCGCCGACCTCTCTTCCGGGGCCGACACCTTCGACCGCGACGCGCGGCGCGGGCCGGTGAAACGTCGCGCCGATGGCAAGGTCGACTACAGCGATCCCAACGCGCGCGACGGCGGCGGCCAGGTCACCTTGCGCATCTTCAAATGCCTGAAGCCGGTGATCGCGGCGGTCAACGGCCCGGCGGTCGGCATCGGCGTCACCATGCAGCTTGCGATGGATATCCGCATCGCCTCGGAGGCCGCCCGGTTCGGCTTCGTGTTCTCCCAGCGCGGCATCGTGCCGGAGGCCGCTTCGAGCTGGTTCCTGCCCCGCATCGTCGGTATCTCGCAGGCGCTCGAATGGTGCTACACCGGGCGGGTGTTCCCGGCGCAGGAAGCCCTCGCCGGCCGTCTCGTCAGCAAGGTGGTGCCGGCCGACGAGCTCCTTCCCGCCGCGCACGCGCTGGCGCGCGAAATCGCGGCGAAAACCGCGCCGGTGTCGGTAGCACTGATCCGGCAAATGATGTGGCGCATGCTCGGCGCCGACGACCCGATGGAAGCGCACAAGGTCGACAGCCGCGGCATTTACGCGCGCGGCCGCTCCGATGACGTGAGGGAGGGCGTGGTGTCGTTCCTGGAAAAGCGCCCGGCGCAGTTCAGGAACAAGGTGTCGACGGATATGCCCGACTATTTCCCCTGGTGGGACGAGCGGGAGTATGAATAGTCGCCGACCGTAGGGTGGGCAAAAGCGCAGCGTGCCCACCAATTATCGCCGAGAACGGAGACGGTGGGCACGGCGCAATCGCGCCTTTGTCCACCCTACGGCCTTATCTACCCCATCATCAGCGCCACCCGGCCGATGGCCTTGCGGTCTACCAGCAGCCGCATCGCCTCTGCATGGTGTTGCAGCGGCAGGCGGTGCGAGATGTTCGGCCGGACCTTGCCCGCCTCTGCCCATTCCGTCAGCGTCTTCTGCCTGATGTCGCCGAGAAGGGGATTCTTGCGCACCGCTTCGCCGGCGCGGACACCGAGCACGCTGGCGCCCTTGATCAGCAGCAGATTGGTGCGGGCGAGCCCGATGCCGCCGGTGAAGCCAACGACGAGAAGGCGCGCGCCCCAGGCAATGCACCGCACGCTGTTCTCAAAAATCTCCCCGCCGACGGGATCGAACACCACGTCGGCGCCGCGACCCTCGGTGAGACGCTTGACGGTGTCGCGGAACGGCTCGGTTCCGTACAACACGAGATGATCGGCGCCCTTGGCGCGCGCCGCCGCGAGTTTCTCGTCCGATGACGCCGCCGCGATCACGGTCGCGCCCAAGAGCTTGCCGATCTCGACCGCGGCAAGCCCGACGCCGCCGCCGGCCCCGTGCACCAGCAGCACCTCGCCGGGCCGAAGCGCGCCGCGATCGATCAGCGCGTGGTAGGCGGTGCCGTGCGCGGCCAGGAACGTCGCGCCCTCGGCGTAATCGAAGGTCGACGGCAGCCGCATGAGCTGCGCCGGCGCGACCACCACTTCGTCCGCGTATGCCCCATGCCGCAGCTTGACGATCACCTTGTCGCCGCGCGCGACGCCGTGCGCGGCGTCATCGACTTCGGTGACGTCGCCTGCCGCCTCCATGCCCGGCGTGAACGGCAGCTCCGGCTTGAGCTGGTATTGGCCGGCGGCCATCAGGATATCGGGGAAGTTGATGCCGGCGGCGCGGATGGCGACACGCACCTCGCCCGGCGCCAGCCGAACCGGAGCGATGGTCTCCAGCCGCAGGCTTTCAGGTGGCCCGAGTTCGCGACAGACGACGGCGATCGGCATCAGGCCGCGCTCGCCCGCCGCCGCCGCAGGGCCTCGCGGATCAACGGCAAGCGGTCGTTGCCGAAATACATGTCGGTCCGGTCGACGAAGATGGTCGGCGAGCCGAAGCCGCCGCGTTTCATCACCTCGTCGGTATTGGCCTTGAGCTGGTCCTTGATCGCCTGCTGGCCGATCCCGGCCAGCAATTTCTGCGGATCGACGTCAACCCGCCGGCACGCCTCCGCGAGCACCGCGTCCTGCGAGATGTCCTGGTCCTCGCCCCAATAGATCTCGAAGATCGTTCGCGCGAACGGCAGCATGTCCCTGCCGAGCCAGATGCAGCCGCGCATCGCCTTGACGCTGTTCACCGGGAATACCGCGGGGCGCATCTTGATCGCCAATCCCGCCTGCCGCGCCCAGTCCGCCATGTCCTTCTTCTGATAATCCACCTTCGCCTGCACCGGGTGCTCGCGCGTGGCATAGACGCTGGGATTGATGGTGTTGAAGATGCCGCCGACCAGGATCGGCCGCCACGCGATCTCGGCGCCGAACTCGCTCGCCAGCGGCTGGATGTTGTGAAAGGCGAGATAGGTCCAGGGACTGGAGCAGTCGAAGAAGAACTCGATCATGGCGGTGTTTCCTGGTTGCTGGCGCTATGTCGTTCTACCCCCTGCTTTCGGCGCATTCCACCCCGCCCGAAGGTCATGTACCTCGTGCCCGGGACATGGCAGAAATAAACCCAGCAAGCTGACAAAACCGGGGGCGTCCATGCTGTTTCCGACCACGATCGCCGGCTCGCTGCCGAAGCCCGAATGGCTGGCGGAGCCCAACACGTTGTGGGCGCCCTGGAAATCGCAGGGCGCCGAGCTCGCCCGCGCCAAGCGCGACGCCACGGTGCTGGCGGTGAAGCTGCAGGAAGATGCCGGCGTCGATATCGTCACCGAGGGCGAGCAGTCACGCCAGCATTTCGTCCACGGCTTCCTCGTGAACATCGAGGGCATCGATTTCGCCCACAAGGTCGAAATGGGCATCCGCAACGACCGCTACAAGGCAATGGTGCCGCAGGTGGTGGCGCCGTTGCGCCTGAAGGCTCGTGTCCACGCCGATGAGGCCCGTATCGCCCGCGCCCACACCACGCGCCAGCTTAAATTCACGCTGCCCGGCCCGATGACCATCATCGACACCATCGCCGACCGCCATTACGGCGATCGCGTCAGGATGGCGTTCGCCTTTGCCGAACTGCTCAATGAGGAAGCGAAGGCGCTGCAGGCCGACGGCGTCGACGTCATCCAGTTCGATGAGCCGGCGTTCAACGTCTATATGAGCGAGGCCCGCGACTGGGGCATCAAGGCGCTGGAATGCGCCGCCGAAGGCCTGAGCTGCGCCACCGCCGTGCATATCTGCTACGGCTACGGCATCAAGGCCAATACCGACTGGAAGCAGACGCTCGGAGCCGAGTGGCGGCAGTATGAGGATATCTTTCCGGCGATCGCCAACAGCCCGATCCAGCAGGTCGCGATCGAATGCCGCAACTCGCGGGTGCCGCTGGAGCTGCTCGGCCTGCTCACCGGCAAGATCGTTCAGGCCGGCGTGATCGACGTCGCCAACGACACCGTGGAGACCGCGGAGGATGTCGCCAGGGTGATCGACGACGTCGCGAAATTCGTGCCGAGGAGCAACATCGTCGCCACCACCAATTGCGGCATGGCGCCGATGCGCCGTGACCTCGCGGAAGCCAAGCTGATGGCACTCGGCGCCGGCGCACGGCTGGCGCGGCAAAGGGCCGGATAGTCAACCCGCGCTCGGATGCAGCACCGGCCGATAGCCGCTGGCGAACGCGCGAAGCGTCGAGGGCGGCGTCAGCAGCAGGGCGTCAGCGGGAGCCGGCCCCGCGTCATAGCCCGCCGTCGACCATCGCAGCGCACGACCGCGGGCGATCAGATAGCTCTCGTTGCCACCCTGCACCATCGCGCCGTCGGGGAGTTTTGCCAGCGGCATCGGCAACGCATGCAATCGCTTGCGGCCGCCCTGCAGCCGCTCGCGGTGCAGCACGGCGTCGATTTCGGGCGCGGGCACCGGACCAACCCCGTTGCCCGCCTGCCACGCCGCGCGAAACCGGTTCGCATCGTCGCGGCGGCAGAAGAAGCACGGACGATGCCCGGCCGCGAACGCGGTGGCCTCGTCGAGGAAGAACAATTCGGTCCAGCTTCGACCACCCATCACCTGCCGCCGCCGCCCCCTGAATTCGCAGAGGCAGGTCAGCCATGCCGGGCTCGCCCAGCGCCGCGTCAGGGTCCTGCTGACGGGGTCATGAATGATGCCGCGATTGCCGGTGAACATGCCGCGATCCGGCGTCGCGATGATTTCTCCCGATGGCGTCACGCGGTTTTGCAGCGGCATCGGTCGAGCCCGCGCGGCAACGTCACGCCGCGCCGTCGCGGATCGGCGGCTGGAACGACAGCGCGGTGTCCCAGGGAAAGAATATCCAGGTGTCCTGCGAGACCTCGGTGATGAAGGTGTCGACCAGCGGCCGGCCCTTCGGCTTGGCATAGACCGTGGCGAAATGCGCCTCCGGCATCATGTCGCGCACCAGCCGCCCGGTCTTGCCGGTGTCGACGAGATCGTCGACGATCAAAAGCCCCTTGCCGGTCCCGCCTCCCAGTCTGGCGGTGTCGGCCGAAATTCCCTTCAACACCGTCAGGTCACTTTGCCGCGTATGGTCGTAGCTGGCGATGCACACGGTGTCGATGACGCGAACGCCGAGTTCACGCGCGACAATCGCCGCCGGCACCAGCCCGCCCCGGGTGATCGCGATCACGGCGTGAAACGGCCCGACCTCGTTCAGCCGCCAGGTCAGGGCGCGGCAGTCTCGGTGAAACTGGTCCCACGACACCGGGAAGGCCTTGCCCGCCCGTTCCTGCTCGCTGAGTTCGCGGTTTTCACCCGTCATGGCTGTTTCCTGCATCTTGCGACATCGACGATCTCTTCAGAACGACGAATTCCAACGATCAATCCGCTACCGCGCCCCCTTCAGCCCCGCCAGCATCTCCTTCACCGCCGCCATCGCCGCAGTGAGCTTGTCCGGATCGCGCGAGCGCACCACCAGGTTGGTATTCGGTCTCTTGTCCTCGTCCTGGAACGGATAGCTGCCGATGATGGTGTCGGGGTGAGCATTGGCGATTTCGCGCAAGGGTCCGCCGATGTCGCCCTCCCTCGCATTGGCGCGCACCGATTCCGACAGCATCCGCACCCCCGATTTCAGTTTTGGCGCCACGATGTCCATCATCGCCTGCATGATCGAGGGCACGCCCGCCATGACGATGACATTGCCGATCCGAAAGCCGGGCGCAAGGATGGTCGCGCTCTGGATCAGCTCGGCGCCGTCGGGGATCCGCGCCATCCGCAGCCGCGCCTCGTTGAGCTCGCCGGAGCCCTGGAAGCGCTCGCGAAACCGCGCCACCACCTCGGGATGGTGATCGATGCCGACGCCGAACGCCTTGGCGACGCTGTCGGCGGTAATGTCATCATGGGTCGGGCCGATGCCGCCGGTGGTGAAGACGTAGGTGTAACGGTCGCGCAGCGCGTCGAGCGCAGCGATGATGTCGGCCTCGTCGTCGGCGACGACGCGCACCTCCTTGAGATCGATTCCGATATTGGTCAAATATTCCGCGATGAAACCGATGTTCTTGTCCTTGGTTCGCCCGGAGAGGATCTCGTCGCCGATCACCAGGATGCCCGCGGTAACAATATCGCTCATGATCTCTCCTCGCCAAGGCGGCCGCGCATCCTCGCCCAGGCCCCGGATCAAATCCACCCGCTTTTGCCACCGAAATGAGCAGGCGATAGCCGCATTTCCGGGCAGCGCTCCGGTGATCCCATAGCAAATGCCCGCGACGAATGCATATCGCGCTGGCCCGGGCCTTGCTACCATCGCGTTCGGTCATGCACTGTCCGGCATGACCTCGAAAACCAGCCGGGGCACATGGCAGTTGCGTTCGACGAGATGAACGGGCCCGGCGGCGACCTCCGGCCAGCCTACCAGGAGCTCGCCCGCTGGCTGAAGGCGACGCCGCCGGACGCGCTGGAATATCGCCGCCAGGAGGCCGAGCTGTTGTTTCGCCGGATCGGCATCACCTTTGCCGTCTATGGCGACGCCGAAGCCCAGGAGCGGCTGATTCCCTTCGACGTGATCCCGCGAATCATGTCGGCGAAGGAGTGGGTCATCCTGGAAAAGGGCCTGAAGCAACGGGTGCGCGCCCTCAACATGTTCCTGCGCGACATCTATCATGGCCGCGACATCCTGCGCGCCGATATCATTCCCGAGGACCTGATCTTCCAGAACCCGGTGTTTCGTCCCGAGATGAACGGCCAGGACGTCCCGCACGATATCTATGTCCACATCGCCGGCATCGACATCGTCCGCGTTGATCCGGAAAGCTTCTTCGTGCTGGAAGACAACGCGCGAACGCCCTCGGGGGTGTCGTACATGCTGGAAAACCGCGAGATCATGATGCGGCTGTTTCCGGACCTGTTCGCGCGCCACCGCGTCGCGCCGGTGGAGCGCTATCCGGACCAGTTGCTGTCGGCGCTAAGGTCGGTGGCGCCGCTTTCCGCCGCGGCCGAGCCGACGGTCGCGCTGATGACGCCCGGCGTCTACAATTCCGCCTACTATGAGCATTCCTTTCTCGCCGACAAGCTCGGCATCGAACTCGTCGAGGGCCGCGACCTCATCGTCAGGAATGACGAGGTGTTCATGCGAACCACCGAGGGGCTGAAGCGCGTCGATGTCATCTACCGCAGGGTCGATGACGATTTTCTCGATCCCCTCACCTTCCGCCCGGATTCCTCGCTTGGCGTGCCCGGCCTGATGTCGGCCTATGCGGCCGGCAACGTCACGCTCGCCAACGCGGTCGGAACCGGGATCGCCGACGACAAGGCGGTGTACTCCTACATGCCGGAGATCGTGAATTTCTACCTTGGCGAGGAACCGATCCTGAAGAACGTGCCGACCTGGCGCTGCCGCGAGCCCAGGGACCTTTCCTACGTGCTCGACAACCTCGGCGAACTCGTGGTGAAGGAAGTCCACGGCTCCGGCGGCTACGGGATGCTGATCGGACCGGCCGCCACCAAGGCGACGATCGAGGCGTTCCGCGACAAGCTGAAGCGCGAGCCGGAGGGCTTCATCGCCCAGCCGACGCTGGCGCTGTCGACCTGTCCGACCTGCACCGCTGCCGGCCTGGCGCCGCGTCACGTCGACCTCCGGCCGTTCGTCCTCACCGGCAGCGACCGCGTCACCATCGTGCCCGGCGGATTGACCCGGGTCGCGCTGAAGGAAGGCTCGCTGGTGGTGAATTCGAGCCAGGGCGGCGGCACCAAGGACACCTGGATTCTGGACGAATAGAGGGCACAACGCACGCATGCTGTCGCGCACCGCCGAAAACCTGTACTGGCTCGCCCGCTATGTCGAGCGCGCGGAATATCTGGCGCGGACCATCGATGCGACGCTGCGCGTGAGCGCGCTTCCCGCAGCCTATGTCGGCAAGACCAACGAATGGGATTCGGCGCTGTTGACCGCGGGGGTGAGTGCCGGCTTCTACCGCGCCTATGACGAGGCCAACGAGCCCAACGTCGTCGAATATCTTTCGTTCGCGGCGTCCAACCCTTCCTCGATCAGGAACTGCATCGAAAACGCCCGGCTCAACTCGCGCTCGGTGCGCACGGCGCTGACCAGCGAGATGTGGGACACCATCAACGGGGCCTGGATCGAACTTCAGGCGGCCTGGGACAAGGGCACCTCGACCCGCGAGGATCTGGCGAAATTCCTGCGCTTCGTGCAGGAGACCTCGCTGCGGTTCGATGGCTCGGCCTACCGGACCATGCTGCGCAACGATGCCTACTGGTTCTCGCGGCTCGGCCTGCACCTGGAGCGGGCCGACAACACCGCGCGAATTCTCGACGTGAAGTATCATGTGCTGCTGCCCGAGGAGGAGCACGTCGGCGGTCCGCTCGACTATTACCAATGGACCTCGATCCTGCGCTCGGTCTCGGCGCTCACCGCCTATCACTGGGTCTATCGCGAGACCCTGAAACCGTGGCTGATCGCCGACCTCTTGATCCTCAACGACACGCTGCCGCGCTCGCTGGCAAGCTGCTACGGCAATCTGGTACGCAATCTCGATCAGATCGGCGTCGCCTATGGCCGCCAGGGCCCCTCGCAGCGCCATGCCCGCGGCGTCCGCAATCGCCTCGAGCACAGCCACATGGACGACATCTTCCAGCATGGCGTGCACGAGTTCATCCAGGAATTCATCGCCGACAACGCGCGGCTTGGCGAAATCATCACCAGGCAGTATCTGGTTTGACGGAATGGACGGAACACAACCGATTTCGTCATGGCCATCCACGTCATTGCGACGGTCTTATCGAGGGATGCCCGGGACAAGCCGGCCATGACGATGTATCACTGACACTCCAGCCCGGACCCGGTCTCCATGCGCCTGCGCGTCGTCCATTCCACCGCCTATCGCTACGATCCGCCGGCCTCCGGCGCCATCCAGATCCTGCGGATGACGCCGGGCAGCCATGATGGGCAGTATGTCGCGGAGTGGCAGATCGACGTCTCCACCGATTCGCGTCTCGACATGCACCAGGACGCGTTCGGCAATGTCACCCATGTGCTCACCCATGGACCGATCGCCGAACTCGTGATCCGTGCCGAGGGCCTGATCGAAACCCATGACACCGGCGGCGTGCTGCGAGGCACCGACGAGCGCTTTCCGCCGAGCCTGTTTTTGCGCGCAACCCCGCTGACCGCCGTCAATCCGGCGATGGCCAGCTCTTCGCGCGAGCTGCGCACGGAATCGGAGGATGACGTGCTCGGATTCCTCCATGCGCTGATGGTGCAGATCAACGAACACATGACTTTCGACGAGGATCCCACCAACAGCGGAACCTCGGCACAGGAAGCGTTCGGACTGAAGCGCGGGGTGTGTCAGGACTATGCCCACATCTTCATCGCCTGCGCGCGCAGCGGCGGCATCCCGGCGCGCTTCGTGGCCGGGCATTTCCTGCGCGCCGACGGCATGGTCCATCAGCAGGCCGGCCACGCCTGGGCGGAAGCATTCGTGCCGGATCTCGGCTGGGTCGGATTCGACCCGGCCAACGGAATCTGCACCACCGACGCCCATGCCCGCGTCGCCATCGGGCTCGATTATCTCGGCGCGGCCCCGGTACGCGGCACCCGCTATGGCGGCGGCATGGAAACCCTGACCGTTGCGGTCAAGGTCGACCAGGCCGGACGGCCGGGCCAGTGGCAATCGCAGTCCTGAACTCGGCCACGCCATCAGAACCGAACGGGCTGCACGCTGCGATGTCCGATTGGGGTTGGAGCCTCCGGCGAAATTGGCTAGTAATTCCGCGCGATCTGACGTCTGCGGGGGGCGCGAATGACCTATTGCTGCGGAATACTGGTACGCGACGGACTGGTCATGATCGCGGACACCCGCACCAATGCCGGCCTCGACAACGTCTCGACCTTCCGCAAGCTCCATATCTTCGCCAAACCCGGCGAGCGCATCATGGCGATCGCCAGCGCCGGCAACCTCGCGATCAGCCAGTCGGTGCTGTCGACCCTGACCGAAGGGGTGGAAGACCCGCAGACCGGCAACATCGAAACCCTGATGAACGCGCCGACCATGTTTCAGGCGGCGCAGCGCATCGGCCGGGCGATTCGCAGCGTCCACGCGACCGAGGGCGCCGCGCTGCAGTCGGAGGACGTCTCCTTCGACGTCTCGTTCCTGTTCGGCGGCCAGATCATGGGCTCGCGCATGCGGCTGTTCATGATTTACACCGCCGGCAATTTCATCGAATGCACCACCGATACGCCGTATCTGCAGATCGGCGAACATAAATACGGCAAGCCGGTGCTTGACCGCGCCATGCATTACGACGTCGAACTGTATGACGCGCTCAAGACCGGCCTGATCTCGATGGATTCGACGATGCGCTCCAATCTCGGGGTCGGTCTGCCGATCGACGTGCTGGTGGTGCGCGCCGACGTCTGCGAAGCCGACCTCAACCACCGCATCGAGGCGGGCGAGCCGTATTTCCACGATCTGCGCTCGCGCTGGTCGGCGGCGCTGCGCGCCGCGCATCAGAACATTCCGAGACCGCCCTACAAGACCGAAACCGAAACAAAAAGCTGACAGGCAGGAACCCCATGGCAGATGCAAGGAACAGGATCGCCGTCGTGACCGGCGCAGGCACCGGTGTCGGACGCGCGGCGTCGCTCGCGCTGATGAACGCCGGCTTCACGGTGGTGCTGGCGGGCCGCCGTATCGAAAAGCTGCAGGAGACGCAAAAGCTCGGCGATAATGTCGGCAAGAGTCTTGCCGTCTCGGCCGACATGACCGATCCCGGATCGATCGCCGCACTGTTTGCCAGGGTGATGGAAGTCTATGGCCGGCTCGATGTTCTCTTCAACAATGCCGGCATGGGTGCGCCGCCGGTGCCGTTCGAGGATCTGGGGCTGGCGCAATGGCAGGCGGTGGTCGCGACCAACCTCACCGCGCCGTTTCTGTGCACCCAGCATGCCTTCCGGATCATGAAGGACCAGACCCCGCGCGGCGGCCGCATCATCAACAACGGCTCGATCTCCGCGCATGCGCCGCGGCCGTTCTCCTCGGCCTATACCTCGACCAAACATGCCATCACCGGCCTCACCCGAGCGACCAATCTCGATGGCCGCGCCTATGACATCGCGGTGGGCCAGATCGACATCGGCAATGCCGCAACGCCGATGACCGACCGCATGGTCGACGGCGTGCTGCAGCCCGACGGCCGCAAGGTGCCGGAGCCGCGGATGGACGCCAAGGCGGTGGGCGACGCGGTCGCCTACATGGCGAACCTGCCGCTCGACGCCAATGTGCTGTTCATGACGGTGATGGCCAGCAAGATGCCGTTCGTGGGACGCGGTTAGGTGTTCGCAACGGCGGCGTAGGGTGGGCTGAGGCGCACTTGCGCCGTGCCCACCACTCCGCACTCAACGCGGCAATTGGTGGGCACGCCATCGGGCGCGCATTCGCGCGACCCGTTGGCTTTGCCCACCCTACGCTTGCTCCATCGGGAGCTACGACGGTCATCCCTACTCCAGCCGCTCCACCTTGCGCAGCGCCGGAAACAGCTTCATCCACAATAGCGCGATCGCGATGGTGCCGACGCCGCCCAGCACCGCCGCCGGCACCGCGCCGAACAACGCGGCGGTGACGCCGCTTTCGAATTGGCCGAGCTGGTTGGAGGCGTTGATGAACAGGAAGTTGACCGCGCCGACGCGGCCGCGCATGGCGTCGGGCGTCGAAAGCTGCACCAGCGAGAAGCGGATCACCACGCTGATGGTATCGGCGGCGCCCAGCACGGCCAGCGCCAGCAGCGACAGCCACATCCAGCGCGACATCGCGAACACCACCGTCGCCACGCCGAACAGGATGACGGCCTGAAACATGCGCAGGCCGACCCGGCGGTTGATGGTATGGCGCGCCAGCACCATGGTCATCAGCAGGGCGCCGACCGCCGGCGCCGCGCGCAGAACGCCGAGGCCGAGCGGACCGGCGTCGAGAATGTCCCGCGCATAGATCGGCAGCAGCGCGGTTGCGCCGCCCAGCAGCACCGCGAACAGGTCGAGCGAGATCGTGCCCAGGATCGCGGGATTGTTGCGGACGAACCGGACCCCGGCAAACAAATCGGCGGGGGTCGCGGAATCTCTCACCGCGGCCGGCTGCGCCGGATGAATCGCCCCGGTCAGGATCGCCCCCGTCAGCCAGAACAGCACCATGATGCCATACGGCGCGCTCGGCATCACGGCATAGGCGAACCCGCCGAGCGCGGGTCCGGTGATGGTCGCAAGCTGCGCGGCGCCGCTCGACAATGCGGTGGCCCGCTGCAGCGAACCTTGCGGCACGATCAGCGGCAGCAGTGCCGCCGTCGCCGGGCTCTCGAATGCCCCCGCCGTTCCAATCACCGCGGTCGCGATGAAGATATGCACCACCGTCAGCCAGCCTGCATAGGCGCCCCACGCCAGAAACAGCGCCGTCAGGGCTTCGGCGAACTGGCAGACCTGCACCACACGCTTGCGCTCGTAGCGGTCCGCGGCGTGCCCCGCCACGAACACCAGCAGCGCGGTGGGGAGAAACTGGACCAGTCCCACCATGCCGAGCTCGAAGGCGCTCCCGGTCAGATCATAGATCTGCCAGCCGATCGCGACCGCCCCGACCTGGCTGCAGAAGCGGGAGAGGCTTCGCGAGAGGAGAAAGCGGACGAACGAGCCGTGCCTGAGCAGCGTCGCGGCGCCAGCGGGCATGAGCGAAGACATGGTTCGAAGGTTGTTCCTGCTTCGGCGTGCGGCGGTCAGTGTCATTCCGGGGCGACGCGCAAGCGTCGAGCCCGAGGGGGCGCGCCACGGAATGACGTTGTCCGCGCAATGACGGCGTCAGCGCGTCAGTTCCACCGTCCTGAACTCCGCCGGCAGGATCACTTCCAGCAATTCGACATCGTCGGAATAGTCCATGATCAAATGCTTGATCCGCGGCGGCTGGGTCCAGGCGCTGCCCGGCCTCATCATGGTTTCGCCCTGCCCTTCCATGTAGGTCTTCACCCAACCCTTCAGCACATAGACCATCTGGAATTCGACATCGTGGAAATGCAGTTTTGACACCTCGGCCGGATTGCATGGCCCGATCAACCGGATCACATGCGCCTGCACCAGACCGTGGGTTGCGTCGGCAAAGCCGAGGTCGCGGTAGTGCGCATAGGCGCGCAGGCCATTGGGCTTGAAATCCTCGGCGCGGTGATGGCTGATGGCGATGCGCTGTTTCGGCCGTGCGCGCTTGGCGGCCGGCACCGCACGCGCCTTGGTCTTGCGGTCCTCTGCCTTGACGGATTTTCGCGCGGCGGACTTGGCGGCGGCGGTTCGCGCCGGCGATTTTTTCTGCGCGGTGGTGCGTGCGGCTGCCCGCGAGGTCGGCTTCTTGCTGGCCATGGACGGTCCTCCCTTTCGGTGATCCGGCAAGGCTAGCACAATTCGGCGCCCGCAGGGTGAAGCCGCAATGACAGCCGTCAGTTCAGCCGGAACACGCCGTCGACCGCGCGAAGCTCCGCGGGCTTGATCAGCTTGGAATGTGCTACGGTCACCGAGAACAACGGCCCTTCCAGCTTTTCCTGCCAGAACGCGAGGAAATCCTTCAGCACCGGAAATTTCGGAAACAGATCGTAGTTCTGCCAGACATAGGTCTGCAACAACGAGGGATGGTCCGGCAGCCGATAGAGGATTTGCGCCGTCGTCAGCCCGTAACCCAGCACCTGTTTCCGAAAGTCCTCGGAAACCCCAACCCGCGAGACCATGCCAACCTCCATTGCTGGAGCGCATTGCAAGGGATGGCTGCCGACCGGGAGCCACCCGGTGGAGATGCGCTCACACGAGAAATGTGACGCACGATACCAACCCATCACAAGCCTAAATGTTTAATGAATTGTTGAAATTTGTTGCGCTGGCAGCAAGTTACCGCATGTGCTAATGGCGGCGCGGCCGAACTGACGGCACCGAACGGGGTTGGCAGCCGCCATATCCGAGTGCTGATTTTTCTGCTACAGGCCCTTGCTCCCCGGGCATCTCTGGACTATGTCCACATCAGTCGCGCTGGCACTCGCCGGCTGCGACTGCCAATGTTTCAAAACCACAACATCTGCAAAAGCTTAGGAGGACTGCATGAAATTCCGTCCGCTTCATGACCGCGTGGTGGTCAAGCGCATCGACGCCGAAGAGAAGTCAGCAGGCGGCATCATCATCCCGGACAGTGCCAAGGAAAAGCCCTCGCAGGGCGAGATCACTGCGGTCGGCCCGGGCGGCCGTGACGAAGCCGGCAAGCTGATCCCGATCGACCTCAAGGTCGGCGACCGCGTGCTGTTCGGCAAGTGGTCCGGCACCGAGGTCAAGATCGACGGCCAGGAGCTGCTGATCATGAAGGAAAGCGACATCATGGGCGTCCTCACCGACGTTCCCGCCGCCAAGAAGAAGGCGGCCTGACCAGCCTGCACGGCCTCACCCCCGGGGAGCGCCTGCACGGCGCGTCTCGAAGGGTGAGAGACATTCGGCCTCATCCTTGACGACGCGGACACGTCCGCTCCAGCGCTAACGGCTTCGCCATTACGCCGGGGATGAGGGGACAAAGATCAACTCAGGGAAAACAAACATGTCAGCTAAAGAAGTCAAATTCGGCGTCGATGCCCGCGACCGCATGTTGCGCGGCGTCGAGATTCTCAACAACGCGGTCAAGGTGACGCTCGGCCCCAAGGGCCGCAACGTCGTGCTCGACAAGTCGTTCGGCGCGCCCCGCATCACCAAGGACGGCGTGACCGTCGCCAAGGAAATCGAGCTTGACGACAAGTTCGAGAACATGGGCGCCCAGATGGTGCGCGAAGTCGCCTCCAAATCGGCCGACGCCGCCGGCGACGGCACCACCACCGCGACCGTGCTGGCCGCGGCCATCGTCCGTGAAGGCGCCAAGTCGGTTGCCGCCGGCATGAACCCGATGGACCTGAAGCGCGGTATCGACCTCGCGGTGGAAGCCGTGGTCGCCGACCTCGTCAAGAACTCCAAGAAGGTCACCTCGAACGAGGAAATCGCCCAGGTCGGCACCATCTCCGCCAATGGCGACGCCGAAATCGGCAAGTTCCTCTCCGACGCCATGAAGAAGGTCGGCAACGAGGGCGTCATCACGGTCGAGGAAGCGAAGTCGCTCGAGACCGAACTCGACGTCGTCGAGGGCATGCAGTTCGACCGCGGCTACATCTCGCCCTACTTCGTCACCAACGCCGACAAGATGCGCGTTGAAATGGACGATGCCTACATCCTGATCAACGAGAAGAAGCTGTCCTCGCTGAACGAACTGCTGCCGCTGCTCGAAGCGGTGGTGCAGACCGGCAAGCCGCTGGTCATCGTCGCTGAAGACGTCGAAGGCGAGGCGCTCGCCACGCTGGTGGTGAACCGCCTGCGCGGCGGCCTCAAGGTCGCGGCCGTCAAGGCTCCGGGCTTCGGCGACCGCCGCAAGGCCATGCTGCAGGACATCGCGGTCCTGACCGGCGGCCAGGCGATTTCGGAAGATCTCGGCATCAAGCTCGAGAACGTCACCCTGCAGATGCTCGGTCGCGCCAAGAAGGTGATGATCGACAAGGAGAACACCACGATCGTCAACGGCGCCGGCAAGAAGGCCGACATCGAAGCCCGCGTGACCCAGATCAAGGCGCAGATCGAGGAGACCACCTCGGACTACGACCGCGAGAAGCTGCAGGAGCGTCTGGCCAAGCTCGCGGGCGGCGTCGCGGTGATCCGCGTCGGCGGCGCGACCGAAGTCGAAGTCAAGGAGCGCAAGGATCGCGTTGATGACGCGATGCACGCGACCCGTGCGGCGGTCGAGGAAGGCATCGTTCCGGGCGGCGGCGTCGCCCTGCTGCGTGCCTCCGAGCAGCTCAAGGGCCTGCGCACCAAGAACGACGACCAGAAGACCGGCGTCGAGATCGTGCGCAAGGCGCTGTCCTGGCCGGCGCGCCAGATCGCGATCAATGCGGGCGAGGACGGCTCGGTCATCGTCGGCAAGATCCTCGAGAACAAGACCTACAATCACGGCTTCGACTCGCAGACCGGCGAATATGGCGACCTCGTCAAGAAGGGCATCATCGACCCGACCAAGGTGGTTCGTGCGGCGATCCAGAACGCAGCCTCGGTTGCGGCACTCCTGATCACCACCGAAGCCATGGTGGCCGAACTGCCTAAGAAGAACGCCGGCGGCGGCGCCGGCGGCATGCCCCCGGGCGGCGGCATGGGCGGCATGGATTTCTGATCCATTCGCTTCGATACAATCGCAACAATGCAAAACCCCGGCAGCGATGCCGGGGTTTTTTTGCTGCGGCGCTCGTTCATGGTTTGGACGCGTATCACAAGCCTCGTCATGCCCGGGCTTGTCCCGGGCATCTACGTCTTATAGAGGCAACGAAGACGTGGATGGCCGGGACAAGCCCGGCCATGACGAAAGAAGCGAAGATGACACGGCTGCGGACTCATCCGGGAGAGGTGTTGCGGGAGGAATATCTGCTGCCGCTCGATCTATCGGCGCGGGCGCTGGCGAAGTTGTTGGGCGTTCCGGCCAACCGCCTGACGGAGATCATGCGCGGCACGCGCGACGTGACCGCGGATACCGCGATCCGGCTTGCGCGCTACTTCGGCATCGATCCGCGCTTCTGGCTTAACCTGCAGGCGGCGCACGATCTCTCCAAGGCGGAGAAAGCCCACAGCTACAAGAAGATCGTACCGCGCAAGGCGGCCTGACCTACACGTCGGGTTCACGCCTCACAGCCGCGCCACGACGGCGAGGCGCTTGATCTCGCCGTTGCGGTAGGCCTGCAGGAAGGCGTTGTAATCCCTGAAGGAGACGCAGCCGTTGGAATCGCCGTTCGGGCCGAGCATGTAGGTATGCGCGAGCAGGCCCGACCTGCCATAGATCGCCTCGTCGCCGCCGATCGGATTGAGCCGCAGCGCCGGCACGCCGTGAAACAGCGTCTCGCGCGGTTTCAGATCGTACAGATGCGGCGGCGTCACGCCGCGCATGCGCACGCGCGCCGAATTGGGATCGTCGAGTTGCGAGCCGAGCCCGGAATGCGCTTCCAGCCGGGTCCCGTCGGGCATATAGACCGTGTGCGCGGCAATATCGTAGACCGCGGTCTGGCGATCGTACATCGGCACCGTGCCGGCGCTGCCGATGTTCTGGCTCGGCCCGAGCGAGCCGGTGCTGCTGGCATCGGCGGACGCATAGGCCAGCATCGATCCGCGCGATTCCGATTTTCCAAACAGGCGCTCGAAGATGGTCGGCGGCTTCTCGGGCGGTTCGATGGCCGCGATCACGGCGGCCTTGGCGCGCCGGGCCATGTCGCGCACCGAGGTGTCGGAATTCTTCCGGGCCTCGGCAGGGCGCGGCGCCGGCAGCGGAATGTCGAGCGCGAGCTCGGCCGCGGGCGCCGCGGCCGGCTTCGACGGGTCAGCCTGCGGCGAAGCCAGAGCGAGCTTCGGCGGGGACGCTGGAATTGGCGCCGGCGCCACCGAATCCGGCTCCGCGGCTGCAAATCGGTCGGCGAATGAGAGCGACGGTCCCGATCCGGCAAAGCGATCCGCGAAGGAAGGCGACGGTCCCGATGCGACGGTGGCGGGCCGCGACGCGACCGGCGGCGATTCCACGATCACGCTGTTGTCGGCGACGAGCGGCAGGTTGCGGGCCGCCAGCGGCGCCGGCCGCCGGATGACGGGAGCCTCGAAGCTGCCACTGCCCAGCGCCGGATAGACGCTCGCGCCGAACACATTGGCATAGACGGTCCAGGCGCTCCCCACGACGAGGCAGGCGATGGCGGCGCTGCCGAAAAAACCCTGAGAGCCGGGCTTGCCGGTTGATCTGCGACCGATGGGTACCGGGAATCCATGACACGCACGCGCACTGGTACTCATTCGCCTTGCATCCAGACTGGTTCCACCTCGTTCCCCCTGCAGGCAGCGTTCGATGCGTCGGGCGGGGCGCGGCCCAATCGAACGCTTGCCTGCGCGCGATCACCGCATCCCAGCGGTGCATCTGACAGAGGCGCGGAGCGTCATTAAGGCGACTTTTAGTTAAATGCGGATTAAGTGCCGGCAGTTTCGAGGCACGGCCGGGGTTCCACCTGGCGGCCATTCCGCGCCGGAGGATCAGGCCGCAACCGACTGATAACGCACAAGCAATTCAGCTTGTGGCACCCGGCCGACCGGCATCCGCAGGGGTCCGGTGAAGGCGATCCGGATCGACCGCCGCCCTCGCCTCGCCATCCTAATCGAGCTCCGGCGGCGGCGAACTGTCGAGCACCTCGCCCTTCGCGCCTTCGAGCAAATCGACCGCGTAGGTTTCGATAATCAGCGGCCCGCGCTTGCGCGGCAGCTCCGCGACCCGTTCGACATGGGCGAAGCGGGCCTCGAATGGCGCCTGGCCGCCGGGGCGGATCTCGTCGACATAGAGCAGCCGGCCCGCGAGAAGCGACGGATCGGGCGCGGGCATGTTGACCCAGCGGATGCGCTGCGAACTCTGCAGCACGCAGGTTCCCTTCGGCAAATAGAACGCGAGCCAGCCGGTGGTGCCGTAATCCGGCGCCAGCACGCAGCCGGCCCCGACCCGGTCGCGAACCGCCTCGATCCCGGCGGCGAGTTCACGCCACCCGACGCCGACGCTGCGCACGGTGGCGTCGCGGCGATAGCCCGACAGCGCGCCGGTGTTGGCCTGCACGACCAGAAGCGCAAACATAAGCACCCCCGTGGGTGCTGCCCAGCGCAGGCAGAAGTCGACGGTACGCTGCCCGCGCGCTTCCCATCGCACCATCTCGGCGGCGACCGCGGCTGCGATCGCGAATGCCGGATAGACCGGGGCGAACCAGTTGGCCTCGACCCGGGCGTGCAGCGAATGCCAGATGAAGTAGGCGACGATGGTCCAGAACGCGGTGTTGATCAGCATGCGCGCCGCCAGCGTACCCGTGGCGCGCCGCCACAGCGCATAAAGCCCCATCGCGCCGAGCACCCACACCAGCGGGGTTGCGAACGCGATCTGGGTCGGGATCACTTCGCCGATGAAGGCCAGCCTGAAATCCTCGACGCGGGCGCGGCCGAGCTGCTTGATGAAGGACACCCATTGATGATCGGCGTTCCAGACCAGGACCGGCGCAAACAGCGCCAGCGCCACGAGGCCGCCGAGATAGGGCCATGGGCTGATCAGCCAGCGCCGCAACCGGGGAACGCTGGCCAGCCAGATCAGGATCGCCGGGCCGAAAAACAGCGCGGTGTATTTCGACAGCAGGGCGGCGCCGGCCGCAGCGCCGACCGCGAGCCACCATGCGCCGCGTCCGCTGCCCAGCACCTTCGCAAGAGCGAACAGCACGAAACTCGACGCCACCAGAAGCGGCGCATCCGGGGTGACGATCATGGTGCCGACCGCCGCCATCAGCGTCACGTTGAGCAAAATGGTCGCGGTCGAGCCGACGCGCGGGCCGCCGAACAGCATCGCGGCCGTGCGATACACCGCCCAGCTCATTGGCAGCGCCAGCAGGATCGAGACCAGCCGCACGCCGAGTTCGGTATCGCCGGCGATCATGGTGCCGAGACGGATCACCAGCGCAACCATCGGCGGATGATCGTAGTAGCCGCCGGCGAGATGCTTCGACCACATCCAGTAATAGGCCTCGTCGAAGGTCAGCGGCGTCCAGGCCGCGGCGGCCAGCCGCAACGCCACCAGCGCCAGGACCGTGAGCGCGGTGTCGCGGGCGAGCCGGGCCTCGCTTGGGCTCATCGGACGTTCATCGCCGGCGCCAGACGAACAGCCCGGAAATCGCGTAGTTCCAGACCACGCCCATCAGGGCGCCGGCCGCGCCGGCGAGCCACCAGATCGGCTCCTGATCGTAGACCGAGAACGCGACGCCGACATTGGCGGCAAGTCCGACGCTGCAGACGAGGTAAAACACCACCAGCCCGCGCACCAGCGCGAGCCCGCTCAGCCGCTGGTCGCGGTAGGTGAGAAAATTGTTGAGGATGAAGTTGCTGGTCATGGCGGAGAACGCGCCGCAGCCCTGCGCCGCCGTGAACGGCAGATGAAAGGCCCGCAGCGCGACGAACAGCCCGGCAAAATGCACGAGAATGCCGATCGATCCGACCGTCGCAAACAACAGGAAGCGCAGCGACACGGCATCGTGGGTGAGCTTTGCCAGCACCAGCCCCAGGAAATCCAGCGCCACGATGGAATCGAGCTTGCTTTCGCCGTGCAGCCGCGCGGCAAAATTGTAGGGAATTTCCTTGATCCGCAGATGGCCCCCTGCGGTAGCCACGATATCGAGCAGGATCTTGAAGCCCTGGGTCGAGAGCTGCGGCGCCAATTGTTCGAAACGATCGCGGCGGATCATGAAGAAGCCGCTCATGGGATCGGCGATCTTGACCCGCAGCACACGCCGCGCGAGTCCCGTTGCGAAGGCACTGGCACCGGCGCGCTGCCGGTCGAAACTGTCGGCGCTGCCGCCCTCGATGTAGCGGCTGCCGATCACCAGGTCGAATTCGCCGCCCCGCAGCAGCGCCAGCATCTTCGGCAACTGGGTTTCGTCATGCTGCAGGTCGGCGTCGATCACGGCGGCGAAAGGCGCGCTGGATGCGAGGATCCCCTCGATGCAGGCGCCGGACAAACCACGCCGCCCGACGCGCCGGATGCAGCGGACCCGGCCGTCCCGGCGCGCGAGGTCCCGCACCACGTTCCAGGTGCCATCAGGCGAATTGTCATCGACAAAGATGACCTCCCAGGCGGTGCCCGCCAACGCGCTCTCCAGCCGGCGGAGCAGCGTGGTGACATTGTCGCACTCGTTGAAAGTCGGGACGATGACCGAAAGCTGAGGCGCGACATCGGCTTCAAGCGCGGATTCGGAGCCCGGTCTGATGGCTTCATTCATGCGGCAAGCGTATATCCGCAGCCCCCTGCGATGCCAAGGCGCGGGTCGGAAACCAGTGCGTCAGGGGGTTGATAAAGGCCAAAACAGGCCTAGTCCAAAACAGGCCCGGAAATGCCAACGACCACGAACAACAGGCGCGCGTACATCCGGCGCTTCCCAGCCATTCAGTGGTCGTCCCAGCGCCGGAGCTATCAAGCATCGACGTCGCCGTTGGGGACTACATAGGGACAATCGCCAGGATATGCAAGGGGCGTGAAGCAGGACGAGAACACAACGCGCGGGCTGTGGGCCTCACTGCTGCGGCACATCCCGCACCACCGGGCCCCGCACCGCCGGCGCTGCGGCAACCGGCGCAGCCGGCGCCGCCTTTTGGGCCTGCGCAGGTGGTTTCCCGATCTGGCCGATCGGGCCGTAGATCACGGCCGCAACCAGCGCAATCACGGCGACGATGGCACCCAATATGCCCGCTAGCTTTTCCGAGTTCATCCCGATGTTTCCTGGCTGCTTCCGAACGGTCCGGTCGGGCCGAGCGTCCCGACCAACGAGCGATCGCTATTTCGATGCCGCCTTGTGCCTGGCGAAGGCCGTGGTGACGTCCTTTTGCGCCAGCGCGATGGCGTTGTTGGCGCTCGTCATATGGGCGTCGGCGTCGACAGTGGGGAACTGCAGCGTCAGATAGTCGACCAGCGCGACGCGGAAGCTCTGCCGCTCCGAAGGACAGACATCGGCGATGTGCCGGTTGAAATCCTGTTCCGACATCTGCTTGTTGCGCTCCTCATTGTATTCCTGGGCGAGGCAGGTCCAGTAGGTATCGCGCCCCGAGATCGCCAGCCGGTGGGCGTCGTCGAGTTCATCGGCGACTGCCGCCGAAGCCGCCATCGCCAGAGCCGCCACCATCACAACCATCCGCATCCTGTTCTCCCTTTTTCGCGCATTCTAGCGCGAATGGCCGGTAATTTGCACCCGCGTCAATGCTGCCATTTCCGATTGCGACCATGCGGTCTCATTTGATCAATTCGTCGGCGCGGCCCAGCAGCCCCAACGGCACGGTGACACCGAGCGCCTTCGCGGCCTTGAGGTTGATGCGCAGCTCGACTTTCGTTGCCTGCTGGACCGGCAGGTCCGCCGGTTTTTCACCCATGAGAATACGGCCCACATAGCCACCGGCGAGACGGTAGGCATCGACGCTATCGGAGCCGTAGCTGATGAGGCCGCCGGCCACGACGAATGCACGGTTTGCGCCCACCGTTGGCACCGCGTGCCGAACCGCTAGCGCGGCAAGCTGCTCACTCCGGCTGGCAAAGATGTCTGCTCCGGCGCCGATCACGAGCCCGCTCACCCGCGACCGGCTGATCTCCGCGAATACCGGGTCGAGGTCGCCTTCGGCGCTGGCATTCAAGACGCGCAATTCCAACCCGAGCGTTCGCGCCGCCGCCAGCATTTGATCCGCAGTGGCCTTTGCCACGGCGGGATCGCTCGGGTCGACCAGCAACGCCATCACGCGTGCCGCCGGGAGCAGCTCATGCAACAATTCCAGCCGCTTCGGCGCGACTTCCGGGCTGGTTTGGGTGGCGCCCGTGACGTTGCCGCCCGGCTGGTTCAGGCTGGCGACGAGGCCGAGCTGGACCGGATCGGCGGCGGTTTCAAACACGATCGGGATGGTCGCGGTCGCCGCTCTTGCCGCCAATGCCGCCGGCGTGCCGGTGGCGGCGATGACCGCGACCTGACGCTGAACCAGGTCGGCCGCCAGCGCCGGCAGGCGGTCATTTTGGCCCTCCGCCCAGTGGTATTCGAGTGTCACGTTGCGACCGTCGACAAACCCGGCCTCACCGAGCCCATCGAGAAATGCGGCCACCCGCGCAGCGTAGCTTTGCGCAGCCGCGGCATTGAGGAAACCGACCACCGGCGTCGCTGCAAGCTGCGCGCGGGCAGCGAGCGGCCAACCGGCAACCGCGCCGCCGAGAATCGTCATGAACTCGCGGCGCTGCATACGTTCTCTGATGATTGACCCGGGGCAATGGCCACGCTTAGCACATCCGCCACGCGCTGTGGGGGCTTCCATGGTGTCAGGCCACTGCCGGAGCGGCTCCGGCGAATCACGCCGGCCTTTCCGGTGGCGTCATGGTTGGAGTAGAATCGCGGGGGACCATTTGCAAAGCTCGTCAATCCGCTGACGGTCAGCAAATGACATGGCAACCCGGCGCGGGTTCCGATAAAATTCAGCCGTTGCCAAACACTGCTTATAACGAACGGGAGGTTTGATCATGCCGATTTATGTCTCGCGTGGGTGTTACACGGCTGATGCCGTGCGTGGCATGATGGCCGCGCCTGAAGACCGGGAGCCGGCTATTGCCAAGGTATTCGAGAAACTCGGCGGCAAGCTGCTTTGCTATTACGTCACGCTCGGCGAATTCGACTGGCTGCTGATTGCGGACTTTCCCAACGAAACGGTGGCGTCGTCAGGCATTCTGGTCGCCATGGCCGGCGGCAGCGTCAGCAACGTTCAAACCACCGTGGCCATGACCTCTCGGCAGGCCATGGAAGCCTTCAAGGGAGCCTCGGCGGCGGCCAAATCGTTCAAAAGCGCTGGCAAGTAATCGGGCAACGCCTGCCGTTGCAGATCCCGCTGCAGTCTGCCTCCGCGCGCGGCGGCGCAGCGTGACAATAGACTGGCGTCAGCGAACCGCTGGCGCTTGGATAGGCCTCGCCCGCGGTTTTATCGCGGCATTTCTGCTGAAAGGCTGTCGGCATCGATGGCGAAGGAAACCGCCGCTTCCATGGTGAGAGCTGCAGCGATGCCCACCACGACGACCATTAAAAACGTACGCATGACACTCCCCCCGGTTTCCCCGGCTCTAGAAGCCAAAGATGGCCAATTTCGGGAGATCGACGCTTCCCGTCAGGCGTTTCTGCGCTGCTGCGGCCTGTCGATCCCCGTGCGCATCGCCACCGCTGCGTCGATTGGTGGATTTCCCGACCGGTGCTATAGGTGGCCGGCGACCTTCCCCTTCAGTAACGAGACCGGCGCGTGAGCAAGACCCCGCAGGCGAGTGCAAAGACCGGCAACATCTATATCGGTGTCGGCGGCTGGACCTTTGCGCCGTGGCGCGGGGTGTTTTATCCGGAGAAGCTGACGCAGGCGAAGGAGCTGGAATACGCCGCCTCGAAGCTGACCTCGATCGAGATCAACGGCACCTATTACGGCTCGCAGAAGCCGGAGAGTTTCCGCAAATGGGCGCGCGAGGTGCCCGACGGCTTTGTGTTCTCGGTGAAGGGTCCGCGCTTCGCCACCAACCGCCGCGTGCTGGCGGACGCCGGCGATTCCGTCAAGCGCTTCTATGATTCCGGCGTGCTCGAGCTCGGCGACCGGCTCGGCCCGGTGCTGTGGCAGTTCGCGCCGACCAAGAAATTCGACGCCGCCGATTTCGGCAGGTTTCTCGAGCTGTTGCCCCGCAAGCTCGAGGGACGCGCGCTGCGCCACGTCGTCGAGGTTCGCCACGACAGTTTCCGGGCGCCCGATTTCATCGGGTTGCTCCGCCGGTTCCAGACCCCCGTGGTGTTCGCCGAGCACGGCAGCTACCCGGCGATTGCCGATGTCGCCGGCGATTTCGTCTATGCGCGGCTGCAGAAGGGCGATGACGAGATCAAGACCTGCTATCCGCCAAAAATGCTCGATGCCTGGGCGAGACGACTGCAACTATGGGCCGGGGGCGGCGAACCGGACGACCTGCCCCGCGTCGACGCGGCAGCACCCGGCAAGACGCCGCGCGATGTCTTCGCCTACGTGATTCACGAGGGCAAGATACGGGCGCCGGCCGGTGCGATGGAACTGATCGAGCGCGTGAGATAGACCGGATCTCGACATGGCCAGAGCAAAAAAACTCTTCACCATCGGCTATGAGCAGACGCCGTCGAAAGCGGTGCTCGACGAACTCGAACAGGCCGGCGTGAAGCTTCTGGTCGACGTGCGTGCCGTGGTCTCTTCGCGCCGCCCCGGCTTTTCCAAGAACCAGCTCGCCGCCGGCCTCGACGAGCGCGGCATTTCCTACCTGCATCTTCGCGGGCTCGGCACCCCGAAGGAGGGCCGGCTGGCCGCGCGCAGCGGAAAATACGACGCGCTGCATCGGATCTATGCGAAGCATCTGAAGACCCCGCAGGCGCGGCAGGATCTCGACGAACTGTCCGCGCTGGTGAACAAGGCCGGCCCGGTCTGCCTGCTCTGCTATGAGCGCGACCATCGGCATTGCCATCGGCAATGGATCGCCGAAATCATCGAACACCGCGAGGGCGTCAAGGTCGAAAACCTGGCCGCACCGCAGGTCTAGGATACACGCTGGGACAAGGAGACAGAGATGGTCGATATCACCTATGCCACTGACGGGAAGGAATCCAACTTTGTCGCGGAGACGCCCGCCGGAGAAGAATTTCTCGGCGGACCCGAGGTGACCGTTCCAGAGGATGAAGCCGAAGCCTATCTGAAGAAGGCGCGTGACGCCGGACTGTCCGTCCTTGCATTCCCTTGAGGACGAAACAACCCAACATCGTCATTCCGGGCTCGCGCCGCTTCGCTTCGCGCCCCGGAATGACGAGGGAGAGGGCTGCGGCACAATGGCACGACGGGCAAGATTGCGCTTCACACCGACCCCAAATCAGTGGCTTAAGGGCGGCCGTCCCGTTCCGGCAAGAGGGGCGTTTCGCGATCGTCACGAACGCGGGACGGGATGTGGTGGACGCGAGAGCGTCGGCGCGC
>DASUIA010000241.1:0-44820 GCA_036273255.1 Bradyrhizobium sp. | reverse complement strand
CCGGGTGATCGGTATCGATCGCGACCGGACCGCGATATCAGGCGGGTTCGATCTCGTCGATCGATCGGCCGGACGGTTGACACTGGTCGAAGCGCGATTTTCCAGCCTGGCCGAGGTCTGCGCGGCCGAGGGCGTCGATGCGGTCGACGGCATCGTGATGGACGTCGGGGTGTCCTCAATGCAGCTCGACGAGGCCGGCCGCGGCTTTTCGTTTCGCCTTGGCGGTCCGCTCGACATGCGGATGAGCCGGAATGGCCCGACCGCCGCGGACGTGATCGCGCGCGCCCCCGAGGCCGATCTCGCCAACATCATCTACATTTTCGGCGAAGAGCGTCACTCCCGCAGCATCGCCCGCGCCATCGTCGCCGCGCGCAAGCAGGCGCCGATCGCCACCACGCGGGCGCTCGCCGACCTCGTCGCCAAGGTGGTGCGGTCGCGGCCGGGGGATATCCACCCGGCCACCCGCACGTTTCAGGCGCTGCGGATCTTCGTCAACGAAGAGCTCGACGAACTCCAGCAGGCGCTGGCGGCGGCGGAGCGCGTGCTGAAGCCGGGCGGCCGTCTCGCGGTGGTGTCGTTTCATTCGCTGGAAGACCGCATCGTCAAGAATTTCCTGGTCGAACGCGGCAAGGCCGGCGGCGGGTCGCGGCACCAGCCGGAGGTCGCGCAGGCGCCGCCCAGCTTTGCCGTCCTGACCAGGCGTCCGGTCATGCCCGACGAGGCGGAGATCGCCGCCAATCCGCGCGCGCGGTCGGCGAGGTTGCGCGCCGCCGAACGCACCGACGCGCCCGCGCAGGCGGCGGCGGAACTGCCGGCATGGCCAACGCTCTCCGAACTGATGCGGAGAGCCTGACCATGCGTATCCTCCATCTCCTCGTGATCGGCGCACTGGTGTTCGCCGCTGCCTATGTCTATCGGATCAAGATGGCATCGACCATCCGCACCGAGCGGGTGCTGCGGCTGCATGCGCAAATTCGCGAGCAGCGCGATGCCATCGCGGTGCTGCGGGCGGAATGGACCAAACTCGATGCGCCGATACGGCTGCAGGGTCTGGCCGAACGACATCTGCCGCTGAAGCCGATTGCCGCCACGCAGTATGATTCCTTGAAGAACCTGCCGGAACGGCCGCCGAACTTCGCGAAGCCCGGCGATCCCGACCCGATCGGCGCGATGATCGAGGCGATCGATTCGGTGGCCGCCGAAGTGCCGCGCTCGACCGGTTCGGTGCAGCAGCCGGAGCATCCGCCATGAGCGGTCGGGCGCTGACCATCGTCAAGCCGGCAGAGCCGTGGCGGCGGCGGCTGATCCGCAGCCTGTTGTACGGGCGCAATGTCGACCGCGCCGCGAAGGCGCGCGCCCGCGTCGGGTTTGCCATCGTGGCGTTCGCGGCGATCTACGCGGTGATCGGCGGCCGGTTGATCATGTATGCGACCATCGGCGACAGCCATGGCGCGCGCCGGACCGCCACGCAGGACGCCATTGCGACCGCGCGGCCCGATATCGTCGATCGCAATGGCGAGGTGCTCGCCACCGACGTCAAGGCGCCGAGCCTGTTCGCCGAACCGCGGCGGATCATCGACAAGGACGAGGCGATCGAACTCTTGACCGCGACACTGCCGGATCTCGACACCGGCGAAGTGCGCGATCGGCTCTCGTCGAAAAAGGGCTTCGTCTGGCTGAAGCGGGAAATCACGCCGCAGCAGCAGTTCGAAATCCACCGGCTCGGCATTCCCGGCGTCGGCTTCCTGCGCGAGAACAAGAGGGTCTATCCCACCGGCGCCGAAGTCGCCCACCTGATCGGGCTCGTCAACATCGACAACCAGGGCATCGCCGGGATGGAGAAGTGGGTCGACAATAACGGCCTTGCCGATCTGCATCGCGCCGGCTTTGCCACCGACCGCCTGCAGCGGCCGGTGGAATTGTCGGTCGATCTGCGCGTCGAGCACGCGCTGCGTGACGAATTGCTCAAGGCCAGGGAAAAATTCCACGCCAAGGCGGCTTCCGGTCTCGTCTCCAACGTCAAGACCGGCGAGATCGTGGCGATGGTGTCGCTGCCCGATTTCGATCCCAACAATCCGATCGAGGCGCACGATCCCGATCGCATCAACCGGCTCACCACCGGCGTCTACGAGATGGGATCGACCTTCAAGGCGTTCACGCTGGCGATGGCGCTGGATTCCGGCAAGTCCGATCTCAACTCGATGTGGGATGCACGGGGGCCGCTGCATTACGGCAGATTCACCATCCACGACGACGAGCCGAAGGGCCGCTTCCTCAATATGAAGGAGGTGTTCACTTTTTCGTCGAACGTCGGCGCGGCGCGCATTGCGCTGTCGCAAGGCGTCGAGGCGCACAAGGCGTTCCTGCGCAAGCTGGGGCAACTCGACCGGCTCCGCACCGAATTGCCCGAGAGCGCCGCGCCGATCGTGCCGCGGCACTGGGGCGAGTTGAACACGGTGACGATCGCGTTCGGACATGGCATCGCGGTGGCGCCGCTGCAGGCGGTGATGGGAATCGACGCGCTGGTGAACGGCGGCTATCTGATTCCGCCGACCTTCCTGAAACGCAGCGAGCAGGAAGCGATGGCGCTGGCGAAACGGGTGATCAAGCCCGAGACCTCGGAAAAAATGCGTTTCCTGATGCGGCTGAACGCCGAAATCGGCACCGCGCGAAAGGCCGACGTCAACGGCTACTATATCGGCGGCAAGACCGGCACGGCGGAAAAGGTCGTCAACGGCCGCTACGTCAAGAAGCGCGTCCTCACCGCCTTCACGGCGATCGTGCCGGCCGACCGTCCGCAGTATCAGCTTCTGGTCATGCTGGACGAACCGCAGGCGACCAAGGACACCTTTGGCTTCATCACCTCCGGCTGGAATGCGGTGCCGACCGGTGGCAATGTGATCGCCCGGATCGCGCCGCTGCTGGGGATCGAACCGCGGTTCGACCTGCCGCCGCCCGACCGCCTTATTCTTGCGGCATCGAAGACAAGCCAGTAAGGCGTAGTGATACCGTCGATTCGAGTTCCCGCGCGAGGCTGGACTGGAAGATTCATGAAGCTCCGCGACCTGTTCGGCGACGACGCCGCCATTGACCCGCGGGCGGAAGCGGTCGTGGTAACGGGTCTCGCCGCCGACAGCCGTGCGGTGAAACCCGGCGATGCGTTCTTTGCGCTCGCCGGCAGCAGGACCGACGGCGCGCGTTTTATCGATCAGGCGATGGCCGCCGGTGCGGTGGCAATCGTCGGCGACCATGCCCCGCCGGGCGACCGGCCGGTATCCTTTGTCGGCACGCCGAATCCGCGCCGCGCGCTGGCGCTTGCCGCGGCGCGCTTCTATCCGCGGCAGCCCGAGACCATCGCCGCCGTCACCGGCACCAGCGGCAAGACCTCGGTCGCGGCCTTCACCCGGCAGATCTGGCAGAGGCTCGGTCATGCCTCGGCCAGCATCGGCACCATCGGCCTGGTGTCGCCAGGGCGCACCGTCTACGGATCGCTGACGACGCCGGATCCGATTGCGCTGCACCGCCAGCTCGATGAAATCGCGAGCGACGGCGTCAGCCATCTGGCGCTCGAGGCGTCGTCGCATGGGCTCGATCAGTATCGGCTGGACGGGGTCCGGATCGGCGCCGGCGGCTTCACCAATCTGTCGCGCGATCACATGGACTATCATCCCGACGTCGCGCATTATCTTGCCGCCAAGCTGCGGCTGTTCCGCGATCTCGTCGCCGTGGACGGCGCTGCGGTGATTTCCGCCGATCACGATTGTTCGCAAGCCGTGATCGATGCGGCGCAGGCGCGAGATCTGCGGATCGTCACGGTTGGAATCCGCGGCGCCGGCGCCGGCGAAGGCATTCGACTGCTGGCAGCCGAAGTCGACGGCTTTTCGCAGCAACTTGCGCTCGAACATCGCGGACGCAGACGGTCGGTGCGGCTGCCGCTGGTCGGTGAATTCCAGATCGAGAATGCGCTGGTCGCCGCCGGTCTCGCAATCGGTACCGGCAGCGCGCCGCAAGCGGTGTTTGCCGCACTCGAAAGTCTCGAGGGCGCCAAGGGCCGATTGGAGCGGGTCGGCGAACACAACGGCGCGCCGATCTTTGTCGATTACGCCCACAAGCCCGACGCACTGGCCAAGGCGTTGCAGGCTTTGCGGCCTTACGCAAAACGCCGGCTGGTCGTGGTGTTCGGCGCCGGCGGCGACCGCGATGCCGGCAAGCGTCCGCTGATGGGCGCGATTGCCGCTGACAACGCCGACTGCGTCATCATTACCGACGACAATCCGCGCGGCGAGGATCCCGGCCGGATCCGGTCGGCGATCCTGAGCGCGGCCAGGGCCGCGACGGACATCGGCGACCGCACCGAGGCGATCCGGACGGCGATTGCCGGCCTCGAGCCGGGCGATGCGCTGCTGATTGCCGGCAAGGGCCACGAGACCGGACAGATCATCGGCGACCGCGTCCTGCCGTTCAGCGATCACGACGCGGTGGCGGCCGTGCTGGCGCAGAGGGTCGCATGAACGCCGCGCCGCTATGGATGTCGGGTGCGATGGCTGCGGCGATGCAGGCCACGGGTCGCGGGGTGTTGCCGGAAGCGGTCACCGGGCTGTCGATCGACAGCCGCAGCGTTGCACCGGGCGAAGCCTATTTCGCCATCAAGGGCGATGTTCACGACGGACACGATTTTGTCGCCGCGGCGCTTCAGGCCGGCGCCGCGCTCGCGGTAGTCGAGGCCACGCAGCGCGACAGGTTCGCAGCCGACGCACCGCTGCTCGTGGTGGAGGATGTGCTCGCGGGCCTCGTTGCTCTCGCGCATGCCGCACGCGCGCGTCTGGACGGGCAGGTGATCGCGGTGACCGGTTCGGTCGGCAAGACCTCGACCAAGGAGGCGCTGCGGAGCGTGCTCGGAGACCAGGGCGAGACCCATGCCTCGGCCGCGTCCTTCAACAATCATTGGGGCGTGCCGCTGTCACTGGCGCGCTGCCCGGCCTCGACTCGCTTCGCGATCTTCGAGATCGGCATGAATCATCCGGGCGAGATCGAACCGCTGGCGAGGATGGTGCGGCCGCAACTCGCCATCATCACCACGGTCGAGCCGGTGCACCTCGAGTTCTTCTCCGGCATCGAGGCGATTGCCGATGCCAAGGCCGAGATCTTTGCCGGCGTCGAGCCCGGCGGCACCGTGGTGCTCAACCGCGACAACGCGCAATTCGCCCGCCTGCAGCGGCGTGCCGGGAAACTCGGCATATCGCGCATCATCTCGTTCGGCGCCGACCGGGAATGCGAGGCGCGGCTGCTCGACCTGTCGCTGCACGCCACCTGCTCGGCGGTGCATGCCAACATTCTCGGCTACGACGTCACCTACAAGCTCGGCATGCCGGGCCGCCACATGGCGATGAATTCGCTGGCGGTGCTGGCGGCGGCCTCGCTGGCGGGCGCCGATCTTGCCCGCGCCGCGTTGTCGCTGTCGCACATCGCGCCGGCGGCGGGCCGCGGCGTCCGGCGCACGCTGCAGGTGGCGAGCGGCGAGGCGGTGCTGATCGATGAAAGCTATAACGCCAATCCGGCGTCGATGGCTGCGGCGTTGAACGTGCTCGGCCAGGCGGCGGTCGGCCCGCATGGCCGTCGTATTGCCATGCTCGGCGACATGCTGGAATTGGGGCCGACCAGTCCCGCGTTGCATAGCGGCCTGCTCGATGCCATCAGGGCCAACCGGATTGATCTCGTGTATTGTTGCGGTCCGCTGATGCGCAATCTGTGGGATGCCCTTTCCAGCGGCAAGCGGGGCGGCTATGCCGAAAGTGCGGCTGGTCTCGAGGCGCAGGCCGTGTCGGCGATTCGCGCCGGCGACGCCATCATGGTCAAGGGATCGCTGGGCTCGAAGATGAAGACGATCGTCAACGCGCTTGAGAGGCGTTTTCCCGGCAACGCGGCGCCGGATGACGTCGCGGTACAGGCGGACTGAATGTTTTACTGGCTGATTGATCTATCCAATACGGTTCCCGGCCTGGGCGTGTTCCGCTCGTTCCTCAATGTGTTTCGCTACATCACCTTTCGCACCGGCGGCGCGATGGTGACCGGCGCGTTGTTCGTGTTCCTGTTCGGTCCCTGGATCATCGATCATCTCCGGCTGCGCCAGGGCAAGGGCCAGCCGATCCGCACCGACGGACCGCAATCGCATCTCCTCACCAAGAAGGGCACGCCGACGATGGGCGGGCTGATGATCCTGTCCGGACTGGTGGTCTCGACGGTGCTGTGGGCCAATCCGCTCAACCCCTATGTCTGGATCGTGCTCGCGGTCACGCTCGGCTTCGGCTTCGTCGGCTTCTACGACGACTATCTCAAGGTGACGCAACAGACCCATAGCGGTTTCGCCGGACGTATTCGCCTTGCCATCGAAGCGGTGATCGCGCTCGCGGCGTGTTACGCGCTGGTGCGGCTCGGCCGCAATCCGTTCTCCACCTCGCTGGTGATTCCGTTCTTCAAGGACGTGGTGCTGAATTTCGGCTGGTTCTTCGTGCTGTTCGGCGCCTTCATCATGGTCGGTGCCGGCAACGCGGTGAATCTCACCGATGGTCTCGACGGGCTTGCCATCGTGCCGGTGATGATCGCGGCGGCGAGCTTCGGCATGATCGCCTATCTCGCCGGCAATGCGGTGTTCTCCGACTATCTGCAGATCAACTATGTCGCCGGAACCGGCGAACTCGCCGTGCTGTGCGGTGCGGTGCTCGGCGCCGGACTGGGTTTCCTCTGGTTCAACGCGCCGCCGGCGTCGATCTTCATGGGCGATACCGGCTCGCTTGCGCTCGGCGGCATGCTGGGTTCGATTGCCGTCGCGGTGAAACACGAGATCGTGCTTGCCGTGATCGGCGGGCTGTTCGTGCTGGAGGCGGTCTCGGTGATCGTGCAGGTGGCATCGTTCAAGCTGACCGGCAAGCGCGTATTCCGGATGGCGCCGCTGCATCACCATTTCGAACAGAAGGGCTGGACCGAGCCGCAGATCGTGATCCGGTTCTGGATCATCTCGGTGCTGCTGGCGCTGGCCGGCCTTTCCACGCTGAAGCTGCGGTGATTGCGCGTGGAACCTCATCGTCGTCATGGCCGGGCTTGTCCCGGCCATCCACGTCTTCATACTATCGTCTCGTACAGATCATCCCATTCCGGATTGCCGGCGACGATCTTTCTGACCTTCCACGCACGGGGCCAATGCTTGATATTGTGCTCGCGCTGGATTGCCGTCCGAATGTCATCAAATTTTTCAAAGTAGACGAGGTGTTTCAGCCCATGCCGCTTGGTAAACCCGTCAACGAATCCGGATCGGTGTTCAAAAACGCGGCGGACCAGGTCACTCGTTACCCCGACATACAAAACCCCGTTCGGGCGATTTGTCAGAATGTAGATGTAACCGCCGCTTGTCATGGAGCGATAGTGAAAGACGTGGATGGCCGGGACATAGGCGAGCGAAGCGACGCCGTCCTTCGGACGGCTTTGCCCGGCCATGACGGGCACGCCTGGTTTCACGTGGACCAATCATGATTCCGGTCACCTCGTTCGCGGGCAAGACGGTTGCGGTGTTCGGGCTCGGCGGCTCCGGGTTTGCGAGCTGTCGTGCGCTGAAAGCGGGCGGGGCCGAGGTGATCGCCGGCGATGACGGCGTCGACCGGCTCGCGGAGGCCGCCAGGGCCGGCTTCATCACCGCGGATTTGCGCACGGTCTCGTGGTCGAATTTTGCCGCTTTGGTGCTGACCCCGGGCGCGCCGCTGACCCATCCGGCGCCGCACTGGACCGTGCTGGCGGCACGCCAGGCCGGCGTCGAGGTGATCGGCGATATCGAGCTGTTCTGCCGCGAACGGCGCCGTCACGCGCCGGATGCGCCGTTTGTCGCGATCACCGGCACCAATGGCAAATCGACCACCACCGCGCTGATCGCGCATTTGATGCGGGTCGCCGGCTACGACGCCCAGATGGGCGGCAATATCGGCACCGCCATCCTGTCGCTGCAGCCGCCGCGCACCGGCCGCGTCCACGTCATCGAGATGTCGTCGTACCAGATCGACCTTGCGCCGTCGCTCGATCCCTCCGTCGGTATCCTGCTGAATGTGAGCGAAGACCACATCGATCGCCATGGCACGCTCGAACATTATGCCGCCGTGAAAGCGCGGCTGGTCGCCGGCGTGCAGCCGGCCGGCACCGCGATCGTCGGTGTCGACGACGGATGGAGCCGCCATATCGCCGACGGGATCGAGCAGGCCGGCCAGCGTGTGGTCCGCGTCTCGGTCAGAAATCCACTGCCCGACGGCGTCTATGTCGAGCGTGAAACCATCCTGCTTGCCTCCGGCGCGGCGCGGCGCGAGATCGCGCGGATCGGCGGCATCGGTTCGCTCCGCGGCCTGCATAACGCGCAGAACGCGGCGTGCGCCTCGGCCTGCGCGCTGGCGCTGGGCATCGGCACCGAGGTCCTGCAGAACGGATTGCGCAGCTTTCCCGGCCTCGCCCACCGCATGGAGCAGGTCGGCCGCCGCGGCAAGGTGCTGTTCGTCAACGACTCCAAGGGTACCAATGCGGATGCCGCGGCGCATGCGCTGTCGTCATTTGCCGATATCTTCTGGATCGCGGGCGGCAAGCCCAAGCTCGGTGGCATTACTGGCCTGATCGAATACTTCCCGCGCCTGCGCAAGGCCTATCTGATCGGGGAGGCCGCCAGCGAATTTGCCGCGACCCTCGACGGCAAGGCGGCGTACGAGATCAGCGAAACGCTCGATGTCGCGGTTGCCAGCGCCGCGCGCGACGCCGAAGCCTCCGGCGTTGCCGACCCGGTCGTGCTGTTGTCGCCGGCCTGCGCGTCGTTCGACCAGTACCGCAATTTCGAGATCCGCGGAGCCCGGTTCCGGGAGCTGGTGATGGCGCTGCCGGGCGTCGAACCGGTGGTATGAGCGTCCCCGTCATCACCGGGCTAAACACTTGTCCCGGTGATCCACGTCTTGCTCTTGTCTCGCCGACGCAAGGCGTGGTTGCCGGGACATAGGCGAGCGAAGCGACGCCGTCCTTCGGACGGCTTTGCCCGGCCACGACGAGTGGAGAGTGCGATGTCCGCCAAATGATGCACTGTCCATTAACCCTTCAGCAACCATCATGGGCGACCAATGGGCAAACCCCTGCCTGTGGGATCGTCCATGCTCTCCCGTGAACAACGCAATCCGCTTTCCGATTGGTGGTGGACCGTCGACCGCCTGCAGCTCGCGGCGATCATCGCGCTGATCCTGGCCGGCGTCATACTGTCGCTGGCGGCGAGCCCGCCGGTGGCGATCCGGATCGGCCTCGAACCGTTCCACTTCTTCAACCGCCATGTCCTGTTTCTGCTGCCGTCGTTCATCGTGATGATCGCGGTGTCGTTTCTGTCGCCGCGGCAGATACGACGCACCGCGCTGATCGTGTTCGCGCTCAGCATCGCGCTGATCGTGGCGACACTGCTGTTCGGTCCGGAGGTCAAGGGCTCGCGGCGCTGGATCACTCTGATCGGCGTCAACATCCAGGCGTCCGAATCCGCCAAGCCGGCCTTCGTGGTGATTGCGGCGTGGCTGTTTGCGGAATCGGCGAAGCGGCCGGAGATGCCGGCGACGTCGATGGCGCTGCTGCTGCTGCTGACGCTGGTGTCGCTGCTGGTCATGGAGCCCGATTTCGGCCAGACCATGCTGATCCTGATGGTGTGGGGCGCCCTGTTCTTCATCGCGGGCATGCGGATGATCTGGGTGCTGGGGCTTGCGGGAGCGGCGAGCGCCGGGCTGTTCGGAGCCTATCTGCTGGTGCCGCATGTCGCCGGACGCATCACGCGTTTCATGAATCCGGCTTCCGGCGACACCTTCCAGGTCGATACCGCGATGGAGGCATTCTACAATGGCGGCTGGTTCGGGCTCGGGCCCGGCGAGGGCATCGCCAAGCGCAACCTGCCCGACAGCCACACCGATTTCGTATTTGCGGTCGCGGCCGAGGAATTCGGAATCGTGCTTTGCCTGGTGCTGCTGATGCTGTTCGCATTCATCGTGTTCCGTGCGCTGTCGCGCGCCTATGCGACCGAGGACATGTTCGCGCGGTTTGCCGCCTCGGGTCTCGCGGTCCTGTTTGGTGTGCAGGCCGCCATCAACATGTCGGTCAATCTCCAGCTCATTCCTGCCAAGGGCATGACGCTGCCGTTCATCTCCTATGGCGGTTCCTCGATGGTTTCGCTCGCCTACGGTGTCGGCATGATGCTGGCGCTGACACGGCAGCGGCCCAGCACCGAAGTCGAGTCGATCGCGGCTGCGACCACCGCTCGCGGCTACGTCTGATGACGAACGCCGACTAGTCGGCTATTGAAGCCAATGACCAACGCCCCTCTCATCCTGCTGGCGGCCGGCGGTACCGGCGGTCATCTGTTTCCGGCGGAGTCGCTTGGCGTCCAGTTGAACCGGCGGGGCCTGCGTGTGCGCCTCGTCACCGATGCGCGGGCGCTGCGCTATAGCGGGCTGTTCACCAAGGATACCATCGACGTGGTGCCGAGCGAAACCGTGCGCGGCCGCACGCCATGGTCGCTGGCTCGCACCGGCGTGATGCTCGCCGCCGGCACCGCGGTGGCCCTCAACCTGATGCGCCGCTTGAAGCCGGCGGCGGTGGTCGGCTTCGGCGGCTATCCGACCGTACCGCCGCTTCTGGCCGCGCGGTTGTTCGGTGTGCCGACGCTCGTTCATGAGGCCAACGCGGTGCTCGGCCGTGCCAACCGTCTGCTGTCACGCGGCGTCAGCGCGATCGCCACCTCGCTGCCGGGCGTGCTCGACCGCGATCCTGCGCTCGCGGCGAAGACCACCACGGTCGGCACGCCGATGCGTCCCGCCATCGTGGCCGCGGCGGCCGTCAAATTCGTGTCGCCGGAGCCGGCCGGTTCGCTCCGCCTGCTGGTGGTCGGCGGCAGCCAGGGTGCGCGGGTGATGGCCGATATCGTGCCGGCAGCAATCGAGCGGCTGGAACCGACGCTGTGGAGCCGCCTGATCCTCACCCAGCAGGTCCGCGAAGAAGACATGGCTCGCGTACGCGCGGTCTATGATCGGCTCGAGCTCAATGTCGAATTGGCGCCGTTCTTCACCGATCTGCCGGCGCGGCTGGCATCGAGCCATCTGGTGGTCTCGCGGTCCGGCGCCGGAACGGTGGCCGAACTTGCCGCCATCGGCCGGCCCTCGATCCTGGTGCCGCTGCCCGGTTCGATCGATCAGGATCAATTCGCCAACGCCGGCGTGCTGGCGCAGGCCGATGGCGCGCTTCGGATTGCACAGGCGGACTTCACGCCCGACCGGCTGGCTGCGGAGATTTCCGCGGTCGCCGCCGAGCCGGCACGGCTGAGTGCGATGGCCGCCGCCGCCCGCACCGTCGGCCGGCTGGATGCCGCCGAACGGCTGGCCGATCTGGTGGCGAAAGTCGCCGGAATCTAGGCTAAGAAGCCCGGAATTGGTCATTATAGCGTCATGGCCGGGCTTGTCCCGGCCATCCACGTCTTGCATGAAGTGAGGAAGATTCGTGGATGCCCGGGACGAGCCCGGGCATGACGGGAACAGACGAGACCGACCATGAGACTGCCGCGCGAGATCGGGCCCATTCACTTTGTCGGGATCGGCGGCATCGGCATGAGCGGCATTGCCGAGGTGTTGTGCAATCTCGGCTACACCGTGCAGGGCTCGGACGCCTCCGAGAGTGGCAATGTGGCGCGGCTGCGCGACAAGGGCATCAAGGTCTCGGTCGGGCATGCGGCCGGGAACGTCGCCGGGGCCGACGTGGTCGTGGTGTCGACCGCGATCAAGCGAGACAACCCCGAACTGATGGCGGCGCGTGCCCAGCGCATTCCGGTGGTGCGCCGCGCCGAAATGCTGGCCGAACTGATGCGGCTGAAGAGCTGCGTCGCCATTGCCGGCACCCATGGCAAGACCACGACCACCTCGATGGTCGCCGCGCTGCTCGATGCCGGCGATCTCGATCCGACCGTGATCAATGGCGGCATCATCAATGCCTACGGGACCAATGCGCGGCTCGGCGCCGGCGAATGGATGGTGGTGGAGGCCGACGAGAGCGACGGCACGTTCCTGAAGCTGCCGGCCGACATCGCCATCGTCACCAACGTCGACCCTGAACACCTCGATCACTTCAACACCTTCGAGGCGGTGCAGGAGGCATTCCGCAGTTTCGTCGAGAACGTGCCCTTCTATGGCTTTGCGGTGATGTGCATCGACCATGCCGTGGTGCAGACCATCGTCGGCAAGATCGAGGACCGCCGCATCATCACCTATGGCGAGAATCCGCAGGCCGACGCGCGGCTGATCGATCTCAGTCCGAACGGCGGTGGTTCCAGCTTCACGGTCGCGTTTCGCGACCGCAAGACCGGTGCCGTGCACGAGATCGCCGATATCCGGCTGCCGATGCCGGGGCGGCACAACGCGCTCAACGCCACCGCGGCGATTGCGGTGGCCCATCAGCTCGGACTTTCCGACGATGCGATCCGGACAGCGCTCGCGGGTTTCGGCGGCGTGAAGCGACGCTTCACCAGAACCGGCGAATGGGACGGCGTTACCGTCATCGACGACTATGGTCATCACCCCGTCGAGATCGCCGCCGTGTTGAGGGCGGCGCGGGAATCCACCCATGGCAGGATCATTGCCGTGGTGCAGCCGCACCGGTTCACCCGGCTGCAGTCGCTGTTCGAGGAGTTCTGCACCTGTTTCAACGACGCCGATGCGGTCGTCGTCGCTGACGTCTACCCGGCGGGGGAGGCACCGATTCCGGGGATCGACCGCGACCACTTTGTGCTGGGCCTGCGCGCCCATGGCCACCGCGAGGTGATCCCGCTGCAGAACTCCGCCGACCTCGCGCGCGTGATCCACGGCCTGACCGGTCGCGGCGATCTGGTCGTCTGCCTCGGTGCCGGCAACATCACGCAATGGGCCTATGCCCTGCCGGACGAACTGAAGGCGCTGGGATGAGCGCGGCGATGAATGAGGCTCCGTCATGGCCGGGCTTGTCCCGGCCATCCACGTCCTTACGGCGCAACCGTTGGATAAAGATCTTTCCAATCAGGGTTGTCGACGAGAATCTTTCGAACCTTCCATGTCCGCGGCCAGTGCTTGATATTGTGCTCGCGCTGGATGGCGTCACGGATGTCGTCAAATCGCTCGAAATAGACCAGCCGCTTCAAGCCATACCGCTTGGTGAAACCATCGACGAAGCCCGAGCGGTGTTCGAAGACGCGGCGAACGAGATCGTTAGTTACTCCGACATAGAGGATGCCGTTCGGACGATTGGTCAGAATATAAACGTACCCACCTGCCATGCCGAAATTCTGCGAGACGTGGATGGCCGGGACAAGCCCGGCCATGACGAATTTGTGACCTACGGAAGTCGGTCATGACTTTCCCCGACCTCACGCCCGAGCTTCGGGCCGCAATGCCGGCGCTGCGCGGGCGGTTGCTGGCAAACCAGTCGCTGGCCGAGTTGACCTGGTTTCGGGTTGGCGGCCCGGCGCAGATGCTGTTCACGCCGTCGGATGCCGGCGATCTGGCTTATTTCCTCGCGCATTTGCCGCTGGATTTGCCGGTCCATGTCGTCGGCGTCGGCTCCAATCTGATCGTGCGCGACGGCGGCATGCCGGGCGTGGTGATCCGATTGTCGCCGCGGGCGTTCGGTGAGAGCCGCCTCGAAGGCGATATCGTCGACGCGGGCGCGGCTGCGCTCGACAGGCGCGTCGCCGAGACCGCCGCGTCAGCCCATCTTGGCGGACTCGAATTCCTGTTCGGCATCCCCGGCACCATTGGTGGCGCGCTGCGCATGAACGCCGGGGCCAACGGCGTCGAGATCAAGGACGTGCTGATCGAGGCGGTCGGCATCGGCCGCGACGGTGCAAGGCATGTGTTCAGCAAGGCGGACATGAAATTTGTCTACCGCAGCAGCGGGGTCGATCCTGCGATCGTCTTCACCTCGGCGCGCTTTCGCGGCGTTGCTGCGGCGCCGGAGGCGATCCGGGCGCGGATGAACGAGGTGCAAAACCACCGCGAAACCGCGCAGCCGATTCACGAAAAGACCGGCGGCTCGACCTTCAAGAATCCGCCGGGTCACAGCGCCTGGAAGCTGATCGACGCCGCCGGCTGCCGCGGCTTGCGTGTCGGCGGCGCGCAGGTGTCGGAAATGCATTGCAACTTCCTGATCAACACCGGTAACGCGACCGGGCATGATATTGAATGCCTTGGCGAAACGGTTCGTGCGCGAGTGAAGGCAAATTCTGGAATTGAGCTACAATGGGAAATCAAGCGGATCGGAATCGAGCAGAGCTGATGCGGAATACCATCGTCTTTGGCGGCACCAACAAGGAGCGCCTGGTGTCGGTGGCCAGTGCCCAGGCGCTGCACGAGGCTTTGCCCGACGCCGACCTGTGGTTCTGGGATATTGACGGCTGCGTGCATGAAGTCGAATCGGCGGTGCTGCTCAATCATGCGCGGCCGTTCGAGGAGCCATTCCGACCACAAGGCGTGGGCATCTCCCGTATCGAACGCGCGCTCGACCAGGCCAGGGCCGACGAGCGTCTGTTGGTGCTCGGACTGCACGGCGGCATGGCGGAGAATGGCGAACTCCAGGCGATGTGCGAAACGCGCGGGATTCCGTTCACCGGGTCCGGTTCGGCGTCCTCCCATCTTGCCTTCGACAAGGTCGCCGCCAAGCGTTTCGCCGCCATCGCCGGTGCCCGCGCGCCGGCCGGCGTGGCGCTGGCCAACGCGGAGCGGGCGCTCGCCGAATATGGCCGGCTGATCGCAAAGCCTTCCCAGGACGGATCGAGCTACGGCCTGATTTTTGTCAATGCGAAGCAGGACCTCGTCGCCGTCCGCGCCGCGGCGAAATCCGAGGAATACCTGATCGAACCGTTCATCGCAGGCGTGGAGGCGACCTGCGGTGCGCTGGAACAGCCGGACGGCTCGCTGACGGCGCTGCCGCCGATCGAGATCGTCCCGGCGGAAGGGGGGTTCGACTACACCGCCAAATACCTGGCCAAGACCACCCGGGAAATCTGCCCCGGGCGCTTCGCCCCCGAGATCAGCGCGCAGATCATGGAGCAGACGCTGACGATACACCGCGCCCTGTCGTGTCGCGGCTATTCCCGTTCCGACTTCATCGTTTCCGGGAACGAGCTGATCTATCTCGAGACCAATACGTTGCCCGGTCTGACCAAGGCTTCGCTCTATCCAAAGGCCCTCAAGGCCGTCGGAATCGAATTTGCCGACTTCCTGCGCGGCCAGATCGCCCTGGCGGCACGGCACACGCAAAGATAGAGCATCGTCAAAACCACGCGCCGGGGTTCCCGGAGCGAGCCGGCCGGACGCGGCCGGGCGCGGCCATTTCATAAAGGTTTACGAATTTCGCGGCAAAGTACTCAGCCGGCGCATCAAAACGCGCTCTGGGGGCGCCGGATTTACCCTTTGTTTACCAGTAAGTCCGAAGGTTAACGCTGGCGGCGCCTGTGGCGCTTGGCTGCCGGGGCGCGAGCCGTGCGGATTTCCGCTTCGACGACCGCATCGAGGGAACAGGGGGCCTCTTCTGCCGGGAGGCCGAAACCCGACCCGGCATGACCGAGCTGTCATTTGTGCCAGAACTCGCAAGCGTTTGCGGGCAACATTTGACGAGCTCGTGCAATGGATGGTGGAGGACGCCTCGCTCGATCGCTGCGATCGCTGAGGCCCCAAGCTGACCTGAAAGCGGCCGCCATTGGCGCGGTCCTGCTGTTGCGTGAGCAACTGGAGTCGCATCGTGCCGCGCCGAGGCCGTACCGCGAACGCGAGTCCGATCCGCACCGCCTGATCGCGTTGCTTGAACGCTACCTCCCAAACCGTGTCGGCGTCGTCGCGACCGTGCTGATCCTGCTGGGCAGCGCCGGGCTCGGCATCGTCAAGGGCGGCCACGTCGAGGAACTGACGACGGCCGCAAGCGACGCCCGCAACGCCCTGGCCAATTCCGCGGGATTCCGCATCACCTCGGTTGCGATCAACGGCCGCAAGCAGCTCAGCCAGGATGAGGTGCTGGCGATCGGCGGCGTCAATGGCCGGTCATCGCTGCTGTTTCTCGACGCCGAGGCGGTCCGCGACAAGCTGAAAGACAATCCATGGATCGCCGATGCGACGGTGCTCAAACTCTATCCCGGCCGGCTCCAGATCGATATCGTCGAACGCTCCGCCTTCGCGCTTTGGCAGCAGGACGGCCGCCTGTCCGTGATTGCCGATGACGGCGCCGTGCTCGAGCCCTATGTCACCCGCCGCTTCATCACGCTGCCGCTGGTGGTCGGCAAGGGAGCCGAATCCCGCGCCAGGGATTTCCTGACCCTGCTCGATCGCTATCCGCAGGTGCGCTCGGTGACCAAGGCGGCGATCTTCGTCGGTCAGCGGCGCTGGAATCTGCGGCTCAAGGACGGGCTCGATGTCCGGCTGCCGGAAACCGGCGTCGGCAAGGCCCTGGAGAGGCTGAGCACCTACGACCGGGAGGACCACCTGTTTTCCCGCGACATCGTCGCCATCGACATGCGCCTGCCAGACCGGCTGATTGTGCAATTGTCCGATGACGCGGCCAAGGCCCGCGAAGATTTGCTCAAGGACAAGAAACCGAAGAAGAAGGCCGGCGAAGCATGACCGGCCTCGACCGCAATCAGACCCCGAAGACGCGCCCGATGCCGCAGAAGCGCACCGCGCTCGTGGCCTCGCTCGATATCGGCACCAGCAAGATTGCCTGCATGATCGCGCGGTTGAAGCCGTGCCCGCCGAGCGAGGCCCTGCGCGGCCGAAGCCATGCCGTCGAGTTGATCGGCTACAGCCAGATCCAGTCCCGCGGCGTCAAGGCCGGCGCGGTGATGGATCTCGCTGAATGCGAACAGGCGGTCCGGCATGCGGTGGCGCTGGCGGAGCGGATGGCCAAGGTCCGGGTCGAGTCGGTTCTGCTGTCGGTCGCGGCGGGCCGGCTGCACGGCCAACTGGTCGAAGCCGCCGCAGATATCAGGGGCGGGGCGGTCACCGCCGCCGACGTGACCCGGGTAACCTCCGCCGGCATGCACCATGCCACCGGCCCGGGCCGCACCGTGCTGCATGCGCTGCCGGTCGGCTATGCGCTGGACGGCGTCAAGGGCATTCGCGATCCACGGGGCATGGTGGCGCGACAATTTGGCATCGACATGAACGTCGTGACGGTCGATGCGACGGTCGCCAAGAACCTGATGCTGGTGGTCGAGCGCTGCCATCTCAGTGTCGAGGCCATGGCGGCAAGTCCCTATGTGGCGGGCCTGTCCGTATTGACGGACGACGAGGCCGATCTCGGCGCTGCCGTGGTCGACATGGGCGCCGGAACCACCACGATCGCGACCTATTCCGGCGGCCGCTTCGTCCATGCCAGCGGTTTTGCGGTAGGCGGGCAACACATCACCATGGATCTGGCCCGTGGCCTCGGCGCCTGCATTGCGGATGCCGAGCGAATCAAGACGTTATATGGCACCGTGCTGACCGGCGGGTCGGACGCGCGTGAGCTGATGTCCGTTCCGGCGGCCGGCGACAACGAGCGCGATGCGCCGCAGATTGTGTCGCGTGCCACGATTGCCAACATCGTTCGTCACCGCGCCGAGGAGATTTTCGAAATGGTCAGGGACCGCTTGGCGGATTCCCCCTTTGCGGCAGAGCCGAGGGCGCGAATTGTGCTGAGCGGCGGCGCTTCCCAGCTCACCGGTTTTCCCGAAATAGCAACCCGAATCCTCGGCCGTCCGGTGCGTATCGGCCGCCCGCTCGGCTTTGGCCGGCTTCCCAGCGAGGCGAAGAGCGCGTCGTTCGCCGCCCCGACCGGCCTGCTGGTCTACCCCCAATACGCTCATCTTGAACACGTCGAACCGCGGCATACGCGGCAGCTCAGGACAGGGACTGACGGCTATTTCGGAAAGGTCGGACGATGGCTACGCGAGGGCTTCTGATGAATCTTTTCCGGCCGGTTCGACTTCCACCAACTCCCGCGGCCGTCGGCCGGGGCGACCCAACGCGCGCGTAATCGAGAGGCAACCATGACCATCAATCTCAACGTTCCTGACATTCGCGAGTTGAAGCCGCGCATCACGGTATTCGGCGTGGGTGGCGCCGGCGGCAACGCCGTCAACAACATGATCACCGCCGGATTGCAGGGGGTCGATTTCGTCGTCGCCAATACCGATGCGCAGGCGCTGACGATGTCCAAGGCGCAGCGCATCGTGCAGATGGGCACGCAGGTGACGCAGGGCCTCGGCGCGGGCTCGCAACCGGATGTCGGCGCCGCCGCGGCCCAGGAGGTGATCGACGAAATCCGCGATCATCTCTCCGGCGCCAACATGGTGTTCGTCACTGCCGGCATGGGCGGGGGCACCGGCACCGGCGCTGCTCCCGTCATCGCCAAGACCGCGCGCGACATGGGCATCCTCACCGTCGGCGTCGTCACCAAGCCGTTCCACTTCGAGGGCCAGCGCCGCATGCGTACCGCCGAGTCCGGCATCGCCGAACTGCACAAGGTGGTCGATACGCTGCTGATCATCCCGAACCAGAACCTGTTTCGGGTCGCCAACGAAAAAACCACCTTCGCCGACGCCTTCGCGATGGCCGACCAGGTGCTCTATTCCGGCGTCGCCTGCATCACCGACCTGATGGTCAAGGAAGGCCTGATCAATCTCGATTTCGCCGACGTTCGCGCCGTGATGCGCGAAATGGGCAAGGCGATGATGGGTACCGGCGAGGCGACCGGCGAGAAGCGCGCATTGACCGCGGCCGAAGCGGCGATCGCCAATCCGCTGATCGACGATTCCTCGATGAAGGGCGCGCGCGGCCTGCTGATCTCGATCACCGGCGGCAAGGACCTGACACTGTTCGAGGTCGACGAAGCCGCCACCCGGATTCGCGAGGAAGTCGACCAGGACGCCAATATCATCGTTGGCGCCACCTTCGACGAGAGCCTCGACGGCGTGATTCGCGTATCGGTCGTTGCCACCGGCATCGAGCAGGCGCTGATCTCGCGCAACGCGGCGATGCCGGCCGCGCCCGCGACCAATGCAGCGGCGCCGAACTCGGCGCCGGACTCCCGGCTGGCCGACCTCACCGCCCGGCTGCGCGCCGACAACCAGCGCATGGCCGAACGCGCCCAGAAGCTCGAAGCCTCGACCCCGGCGCAGCCCGCCGCGCCGCCGCCGCGTGGCTCGGGCAGCCTCGAACGCGCCGCGCTTGCGGCAATCGCCGCGGCGGTTGCGCCCGAAGCCAGGCAGCAGGCTGCCGCGGCGGCGTCCTATGGTGATGTCACGGTTCGTCCGATCGCCCAGAAGCCGTCGCTATTCCCGGACCATGACGTCACGCGCGTCGAGACGTCGGAACCCGCGACGCCGGAGACATTCATTCCGCAAGCGGCCGAACGCGCACCGCTTCGCGCGCCGAGGATGCCGAAATTCGAGGATTTGCCGATGCCGGCGCAGAACGAAATTCGCCAGGCCCGCGGCGACGCCGAAGGCGAGCATCCGCAGAAGACCCGCCTGTCGCTGCTGCAGCGCCTCGCCAATGTCGGGCTCGGCCGCCGCGACGAAGCCACCGAGCCGCCGATTGCCGCGCGCGCCGCCGGTCCGGCCATGCCGCCGATGCCGCCGCTACCGGAGCGCAAGGGCCAGCGCACGGTCGCCCAGCAAATCGCGGCCAACGAGCCGGTATCGGAATATGCCCGGCGGCAGCCACCGAAGGGATTGGACGCTCATGGTCGGCCAGCGCCTGTTGCGCCGGCGCCACAGGGGGACGACCATCTCGATATCCCAGCCTTTCTGCGCCGCCAGGCGAACTGAAAATTGTTACAATTCAGATCGCAGAAAAGGTCCCGGTTGCAGCAACCGGGACCTTTGTCATTTTGACGCCAGCGGAATCCGAGGGTTCCCATCAAGCCGTTGGTAATAGATAATAAATTATCGATTTCGTGGTGGGGTGCGGAGTCCGGAACCGCCCCCTTGGCAGGGTCGGAATTTGGTCAAGCTTGGGCTTGAATGCGGCAGAGGTTGGGTAACAATCGGTAAAAAAGCGTGAGTTGGCGCTCTTTGGGGCAGTGACTATGGTCCGCCGTGACTTGGGGATACTTGAAGCGAATCGGCTCGCGCAATCGAGTCGGTGCAGTCTTCGGGTAAAGTCTGTAGTGGGCAGTCTTCGAATGAAATTGAGCCGGCAAGCAACGCTTCGGTCGCGAGCAACCGTGACGGGCGTTGGAGTTCACTCCGGACTACCGGTCAATTTGACGCTCGGGCCCGCACCCGTGGATGCGGGTCTTATTTTTGTCCGCACCGGCTCCGATGGCTGCGACCGGGAAGTTCAGGCCACCGCCGAAGCCGTGATCTCCACCGAATTCGCGACCGTGCTGGGCGACCGCGACGGTCCGATCGTTTCCACCGCCGAGCATGTGCTCGCGGCCTTGCGCGGCATGGGCATCGACAACGCCATGATCGAGGTCGACGGTCCGGAAGTTCCGATCATGGATGGCAGCGCCGCTGCCTTCGTCGCCGCGATCGAGCAGGCCGGCACCGTGACGCAACCGGCGCGGCGCCGCTTCATCCAGGTATTGAGGCCGGTGCAGGTCGCAATCGGCGATTCCTACGGCGAGTTGCGGCCTTACGCGGTCGGCTTCCGCGTCGACGTTGAAATCGACTTCACCAATCCGGTGATCGGCCGTCAGACCTTTACGCTCGATCTCAGCCCCGAAAGCTTCCGCCGCGACATCTCCCGTGCCCGTACCTTCGGCTGCATGAACGATGTCGCGCGGCTGTGGAGCGCCGGCTTCGCGCTCGGAGCGTCATTCGAAAATTCGGTCGTGTTCGACGAATCCCGTCTGCTCAACACCGAAGGACTGCGCTACGCCGACGAGTGCGCGCGCCACAAGGTGCTCGACGTGGTCGGCGATCTCGCGCTTGCGGGTCTGCCTCTGCTGGGTGCATTTCGGTCGGTTCGCGGCGGCCACAAGCTCAACCACGCGGTACTGACCGCGCTGATGGACGATCGCAGCGCCTGGCGCGTGATCGAATCCGAGACGGTGCGCGCGTCGCGCGCACGCGCCGAGGCCGGAAAAGGCATGGTGGGCGGCATGATTGCCCCGGCCTACAGCCCCGACGTGTCCTGACCGCCGCCTGTGCCGCCCGCGACGACCTGTCCGCGTCATCGCTTCCGCGCCCGATCGAAGGAACCGTCCCGAACGGTCCGGCAAGCCTTGCTGCGGGTTCGTTTTCTGATCCCGTAGACCGGCGGGCCGGCTCCGTTCCGGCCGCCTTAATCCGGGCGAAATGCCTGCGTACCCGGTTGGTTAGCGGGCCTTTTTCAGCTACACCGTTGCCGGTTGCAGGGTGTGGCGCCACAGACGGGACAATCATGGCGTCCACGGTCACGCTGAAGCGCGGCAGGCACCGCATCACAGATGTCAGGTCTTAAACCCATGTCGGCATCGGGTATGACGCTCGGACTATGCAGATTGGCTTCCCGTTCGAATCTCGGACGGTTCGGACGTCGGATGGGTCTCGGCGTGGCCCTGATCGTTCTCGCGATCCCCCTGAGTGGATGCGGGACCGGCGCGCTCTGGGACAAGTATTTCGCCAAGGACGATACCTTCAAGGACGAACCGGCGGACAAGCTCTACAACGAGGGCCTCTATCTGCTGAACCAGAAGAAGGATCTGAAGCTCGCCTCGAAGAAATTCGAGGAGGTCGATCGCGAGCATCCTTATTCGGACTGGGCGCGCAAGTCGCTGCTGATGTCGGCCTATGCCTATTACGATGCCGGCGACTACGACAATTGCATCGGCGCCGCCACCCGATATGTCACCCTGCACCCCGGCAGTCCCGACGCGGCCTATGCGCAATATCTGATCGCGGCCTCGCAATACGACCAGATCCCGGACGTGACGCGCGATCAGGGCCGAACCGAAAAGGCCATCGCGGCGCTTCAAGAGGTGATTCGGAAATATCCGACCTCGGAATATTCGGTCAGCGCCAAGGCCAAGCTCGAAGGCGCCCGCGATCAGCTCGCGGGCCACGAAATGACCATCGGTCGCTATTACATGGAGCGCCGCGACTACACCGCCGCCATCAATCGCTTCAAGACCGTGGTCACCCGGTATCAGACCACCCGGCACGTCGAGGAGGCGCTCGCCCGGCTGACCGAGGCCTATATGGCGATCGGCATCGTCGGCGAAGCGCAGACCGCGGCAGCCGTGCTAGGGCACAATTTTCCCGACAGCCGCTGGTACAAGGACGCCTATAATCTTGTAAAGTCCGGCGGTCTCGAGCCGAGCGAGAACGAGGGTTCCTATATTTCCAGAGCCTTCAAGAAAATGGGTCTCGGTTAGGAATTGATCTCGCATGCTGGCGCGTCTTTCGATCCGTGACATCGTCCTGATCGAACGGCTCGATATCGAGTTTTCCCGCGGTCTCGCGGTTTTGACCGGCGAGACCGGTGCGGGCAAATCCATTCTGCTCGATGCGTTCGCGCTGGCGCTCGGCGGCCGCGGCGATGCCGGCCTCGTCCGTCACGGCGCCGAGCAGGGCCAGGTCACCGCGGTGTTCGATGTCCCGAAGCGGCATCCGGCCACCGCCATCCTCAGCGACAATGGCCTCGACGATACCGGCGAGATGATCCTGCGCCGGGTGCAGCTTGCCGATGGCCGGACCCGCGCCTTCATCAACGACCAGGCGATCAGCGTGCAGACCCTGAAAGCGGTTGGCTCCGCGCTGGTGGAGATTCACGGCCAGCATGACGAGCGCGCGCTGGTCGACGCGTCGACCCACCGGCGGCTGCTCGATGCTTTCGCCGGCCTCGAAAGGGATGTCGCCGCGCTGGAGCAATTGTGGGAAACGAGGCGCGCCGCCAACGCGCTGCTCGACGAGCATCGCGCCGGCATGGAGCGCGCCAGCCGCGAGGCCGACTATCTGCGCCATGCGGCCTCCGAGCTGAAGACGCTCGCGCCCAGCGACGGCGAGGAGACCGCGCTGGCGCAACGCCGCACCACGATGATGCAGGGCGAGAAGATCGCGGCCGATCTGCGCGAGGCGCAGGAGGCCGTCAGCGGCAATCATTCGCCGGTCCCGGCGCTGTCGGCTGCGGTGCGCCGGCTCGAACGCCGTGCCGGCAATTCGCCGGCGCTGGTCGAGCCTGCGGTGAAGGCGATCGATGCCGCCATCAATGCGCTGGAAGAGGCCGATCAGCATCTGTCCGCCGCGTTGATCGCGGCCGACTTCGACCCGGCGGAGCTCGAGCGCATCGAGGAGCGGCTGTTCGCGCTGCGCGCCGCCGCGCGCAAATACACTACGCCGGTCGAGGGCCTGGCGGCATTGGCCGCAAAATACGCCGAGGATGTCGCCCTGATCGATGCCGGCGCCGACCAGTTGAAGAAACTGGAAGGGGCGGCGTCGGATGCCGACCAGCGTTACCATGCGGCCGCCACCAGGCTCGCTGACGCGCGCGGCAAATCGGCGGAGAAGCTCAACAAGGCCGTCAACGCCGAACTCGCCCCGCTCAAGCTCGAACGCGCCAAATTCACGACGCAGATCGATTCCGATCCCGCCTCGCCGGGCCCGCAAGGGTTTGACCGCGTCGAGTTCTGGGTCCAGACCAATCCCGGAACCCGGGCGGGCCCGTTGATGAAGGTGGCGTCCGGCGGCGAGTTGTCGCGCTTCCTGCTGGCGCTCAAGGTCGTGCTGTCCGATCGCGGCTCGGCGCCCACGCTGGTATTCGACGAGATCGACACCGGGGTCGGCGGCGCGGTGGCCGACGCGATCGGCGCCCGGCTGGCGCGGCTCGCCGGCAAGGTGCAGGTGATGGCGGTGACCCATGCGCCGCAGGTCGCCGCGCGCGCCGACCATCATCTATTGATTTCAAAGGACGCCCTCGACAAGGGCAGGCGCGTCGCCACCCGCGTCAACGCGCTCGCCGCCGATCACCGCCGCGAGGAAATCGCCCGCATGCTGGCCGGCGCCGAGATCACCGCCGAGGCGAGGGCTGCCGCCGAGCGACTGCTGCGCGCCGCCACGGCGTAGGTCATTCCGGGGCGCGCACGGCCATCATGACAGCAAAACCCAGAAAACCCGTTCTCCCCGACCTCGCGAAACTCACCAGGGCGCAGGCCAAGGTGGAACTGAAACGATTGGCGCTCGAACTGGAGGGCCACGACAAGCGCTACTACCAGGAGGACGCGCCCAGCGTCACCGACGCCGAATACGACGCGCTGCGCCAGCGTTTCAACGCCATCGAGGCCCGGTTCCCGGAGTTCGTCACCGCCGATTCGCCGTCGCAAAAGGTCGGCGCGGCGCCGTCGGGGCGATTCAGGAAGGTCCGCCACGCCGTGCCGATGCTGTCGCTCGACAACGCCTTCGCCGAACAGGACGTGCTGGATTTCGTCGCCCGCATCGAGCGCTTTCTCAAGCTCGCCGATGACCGGATCGCGTTCAGCGCCGAGCCGAAGATCGACGGGCTGTCGATGTCGCTGCGCTACGAGGGCGGCGAACTCGTGACCGCCGCGACCCGCGGCGACGGCGCCGAGGGTGAAGACGTCACCGCCAACATCCGGACGCTCGAGGACGTTCCGCAGAAACTGCAGGGCCGCAACGTGCCGGGGGTGTGCGAGGTGCGCGGCGAGGTTTACATGACCAAGCCGGCCTTCCTTGCGCTCAACGAACGGCAGAAGGCCGAAGGCGGCACCATCTTCGCCAATCCGCGCAATTCGGCGGCGGGCTCGCTGCGCCAGAAGGACCCCGGCGTCACCGCCTCGCGCCCGCTCGGCTTCTTCGCCTATGCCTGGGGGGAGATGAGCGCGATGCCGGAAGGCACGCAGTCCGGCATGATCAAATGGTTCGAACGCTGTGGGTTCAGGACCAATCCGCTGACCCGGCTTTGCCATTCCGTCGAGCAGTTGATCGCGTTCCATCGCGAGATCGAGGAAAAGCGCGCCGGTCTCGACTACGACATCGACGGAGTGGTCTACAAGGTCGACCGCCTCGACTGGCAGGAGCGCCTGGGTTTCGTATCGCGCACGCCGCGCTGGGCGATCGCGCACAAATTTCCGGCCGAGCGCGCCATGACCGTGCTGAAGGACATCGAGATCCAGGTCGGGCGCACCGGCTCGTTCACGCCGGTCGGCAAGCTCGAGCCGGTCGGGGTCGGCGGCGTCATCGTGCAGAACGTGACGTTGCACAACGAAGACTACATCAGGGGAATCGGCGGCGACGGCGAGCAGCTCCGCGAGGGGCGCGACGTCCGGATTGGCGATACCGTCATCGTCCAGCGCGCCGGCGACGTCATTCCGCAGGTGGTTGACGTCGTCATCGACAAGCGGCCGAAGAATGCGAAGACCTTCCATTTTCCGAAGAAGTGTCCGTGTCCGCTGCATACCGACGTGGTGCGCGAGGAGACCGCAACCGGCGAGGAGGGCGCCCGCGCGCGCTGCACCGGCGAGTTCGCCTGTCCGTTCCAGAAGATCGAGCACCTGAAACTGTTCGCCTCGCGCCGCGCCTTCGACATCGACGGGCTCGGCGAGAAGCAGATCGAGTTCTTCTTCGAGCAGGGATGGGTGAAGGAGCCGGCCGACATCTTCACGCTGCCGGCGCGCAACGGCCGCATCAAGCTCGAGAGCTACGAGGGCTATGGCGAAACCTCGGTGCGCAATCTGTTCGCCGCTATCGAGGGACGGCGCCGGATCGCGCTCGAGCGCTTCATCTTCGCGCTCGGCATGCGCCAGGTCGGCGAGACCACGGCGCTGGCACTGGCCCGCGGCTACGGCTCGTGGCAGGCGTTTCATGACGCCTGCCTCAGGGTCGCACGCGGCGACGAGGAAGCAATGGCCGAGATGGATGCGCTGGACCAGATCGGCGACACCGTGATTGCGAGCATCAGGGCCTATTTCGGCGAGAGTCACAATCGCGGCATCGTCGAACGGCTGACCGGCGAAGTCAGCATCCTCGACGCCGAGCGGCCGAAGAGCAATTCCCCGATCGCCGGCAAGACCGTGGTGTTCACGGGCTCGCTCGAAAAGATGACGCGCGATGAAGCCAAGGCCACGGCCGAGCGGCTTGGAGCCAAGGCCGCAGGCTCGGTGTCGAAGAAGACGGATTATGTCGTTGCCGGTCCCGGCGCCGGCTCGAAGCTGGCGGAAGCCAGGAAGTACGACGTTGCCGTGCTCACCGAAGACGAATGGCTGAAGCTGATCGGGGAATGAGGCGGCTGCCTTTTTCGTCATGGCCGGGCTTGTCCCGGCCATCCACGTCTTTCTTGTTTCGTTGCCGCAAAGACGTGGATGCCCGGGACAAGCCCGGCCATGACAGTCTTCGCACTCTAAGGTGCAATCGCCGCAGTGGCGGCGTCGAGCCACACTCTGGTGGCGTCGTCGACATGCGGGCGCACCTCGCGGCGGACGCGGGCGTGATAGTCGTTGAGCCAGGCGAGTTCGGTCTCGCTCAGCATCACGACGTCGATCAGCCGGCGGTCGATCGGCGCCAGCGTCAGCGTCTCGAAGGCGTTGCACGATTTTTCCGCGCCTGCGATCTCGGCGCCCACCACCAGTTCGAGATTTTCGATCCGGATCCCGTAGGCGTCGGTCTTGTAGTAGCCGGGCTCGTTGGAGAGGATCATGCCGCGGCGGAGCGCGGTGGTGCCGAGCCTGGAAATCCGCGCCGGGCCTTCATGCACCGAGAGATAGCTGCCGACGCCATGGCCGGTACCGTGTTCGAAATCGATGCCGGCCTGCCACAGGAATTGCCGCGCCAGGGTGTCGAGCTGCGCGCCGGTGGTGCCGTCGGGAAATACCGCGCGCGCGATTGCGATATGGCCGCGCAGCACGCGGGTGAAGCGGTCGCGGGTTCCCGCCGACGGTTCGCCCACCGCGATGGTGCGGGTGACATCCGTGGTGCCGTCCTGATACTGCGCGCCGGAATCGATCAGCAGGAGATCGCCGGGCGAAATCCGCCGGTTGGTCTTGCGCGTGACGCGATAGTGCACGATGGCGCCGTTCGGGCCGGTGCCGGCGATGGTCGGGAACGAGACGTCCTTCAGCGCACCGGTCTCGCGGCGGAACGTCTCCAGCGCCTCGACCGCATCGATTTCCGTCAGCGCGCCCGACGGGGCTTCGCGATCGATCCAGGCGAGGAACCGCGCCAGCGCCACCGCATCGCGTCGATGCGCCTTTCGCGTGCCATCGATCTCGGTCGCGTTCTTGACCGCCTTGAGCAGGGCGACCGGGTCGTTGCCGCGCACTGCCTTGCCGCCGGCGGCGCCGATCAGGCGGCTCAGGGCGTCGGCGGCGGTGGTGCTGTCCAGCGCAATCGATGCACCGCGTTGGGCCAGTTCCGTCAACGCCGGTGCCAGCGCGTCCGGCTCCCTGACATCGGCTGACCGTTCGAGGTGGTCGCGCGCGCTGTTGGAAAGCTTGCGGTGATCGATGAAAATCGTGGGGCGGCCGTCTTTCGGCACCAGCGCGTAGGATAGCGGCAGCGGGGTATGCGAGACGTCGGCGCCGCGGATGTTGAAGGTCCACGCTACCGCATGCGAGTCCGACAGCACCAGCGCATCGGCGCCGAGATTGGCGAGCTCGAGGCGGATGCGCCCGAGCTTTTCCGTCTCCGCCTCGCCGGAGAATGCCGCGCCGTGAATGGCGACGGGCCCGAGCGGTGGCTGGGGACGCTCTGTCCACACCGAATCCAGCGGGTTGCTGTCGACCGCGACCAGGTCCGCGCCCGCCTTGGTACAGGCCGCGGCCAGCCGTTCCGCTGCCGCCGAAGTATGCAGCCAGGGATCAAATCCCAGGCGGTCGCCGGGCTTCAGGCGCGACGCCAGCCAATTCTCGGGCGGCGGATCGACCAGCGGCGCGATACTCCAGACCTTGGTATCGACCTGCTTGCCGGCCTGCAGCGTGTAGCGGCCGTCGACAAACACCGCGGCCTCGTGCCTCAGCACGATGGCGAGACCGGCGGAGCCGGTGAAGCCGGTCAGCCAGGCCAGCCGTTCCTCGGAAGGCGCGACATACTCGTTTTGCTGCTGGTCGGCGCGGGGAATGACGAACCCGGTGAGCTTCCGCCGCGCCAGTTCCTCGCGGAACGCGGCCAGCCGGGCCGGCAGCGCCACGCCGCCCTCGGGCTCTTCGAAGGTCTGGAAAAGGGCCTCGAACATCGCCACCACCTTAGGATCAAGTGGACAAGCCCGCAACGCGGCGCCGACGGCTGCAATTTGGCATAAGTTGTGCTACAATGGTCCTGCCTGCGTTAGAGCTGATGGAACGGCTTACCGTCACAATGGCTGAACGAACGGTATCTGGGAGAGGTCCGGGAGTGTTCCGACTCGACGACGAGGGGATGCGCCATGCCAGTCTTTAGCTTCGAGAAGATTTCGCCGCCGGTCGCCGGCGATCCCATTTCGCCCCTTGCCAGCATCTCACCCATTGTCCGCAAGCCGCGCGGCGTCATTGTCCAGATCATGGACCGCTTCGTCGAGGCGCGTTTGAGACTGACGTTACGCGAGCCGGCCGGCACCGAAAACGAACAATCCGGGGATCAGTAGGACTGAGGGCTGTCCAGAATTTCCCAGCGTCGTTGCGAGGAGCGGAAGCCAGCGTAGCCTGGATGGAGCGCAGCGAAATTCAGGGTTCGTCACCCGCATCGCGATTCCCGGATGCGCTCGCTCCATCCGGGCTATAAGCCTTGACGCATTTGCGCCATCCCAACCGGCATTCCCTTCACTCGCCTCGGCCCGCATTGCGCAACAGCAGGCTGCTCCATCCCTCGATCCGGAGATGCCGCACCGGCACCAGCCCGCGCGCGCGGTAGGCGGCGATGACGCCGGCGGCCTGGTGCGTCAGCAGGCCGGACAGGATCACCAGCGCCGAGGGCGCGAGGTGGCGCACCATCGGCGTCGCCAGTTGCCGCAGCGGATTGGCGAGGATGTTGGCCAGCACCAGATCGAACGGACCGCGCAGCGCGAACGGCGCCGCCGCAAAGCCGGTGGCGCGGATCACCCGCACCCGGTGTCCGGTCTGGTTGAGGCGGGCGTTGTCGCGGGCGGCGTGCACCGAGGCGGGGTCGATGTCGCTTGCCAGCACCGCATCATGCAGCGCCTTCGCCGCGGCGATGGCGAGCACGCCGGTGCCGGTGCCGAGATCGAGCACGCGCCGCGGATGGTGCGCCTTCAGCACCTGATCGAGCAGCAGCAGGCAGCCGCGGGTGGTGCCGTGATGGCCGGTGCCGAAGGCCAGCGCCGCCTCGATCTCGATGCCGAGCTTGTTGGCCGGCACCCGCAGCCGGTCGTGGCCGCCATGTACGACGAATCGCCCCGCATGCACCGGCACCAGGCCTTCGAGGCTCTCCCTCACCCAATCCCTGGCCTCGACGGTATCAAAGCTGACACCGATCGCGACCTCCGCGCCGGCCGCATCGCCGACCAGCCCGCGGACCCGTGCCTCGTCGGGAGGATCGGCGAAATGCAAGGTGATTTCCCAGCGCCCGTCCGGCCGCTCGCACGCGGCGATGACGGCCTCTTCCGGAAAACTCTCGGTGAGCCGATCGGCCACCCGTTTTGCGGCCGGCTCGCTGTCGATCGCGAAACTGGCGCGGTGGGTACTGGGGGCGGCGGTCGTCGTCATCATCGGCGGGGTTTGCTTCAGTCCTCGCCAATCGAACGGATCACCCGCGCCGGATTTCCGCCGACGAGGGTATTCGGGGGAACATCCCTGGTGACGACCGAGCCCGCAGCCACAACCGAGTTTTCGCCGATCGTCAACCCGCCGACGATGGTAGCGCCGGCAGCGATCCAGACGTTTCTCTCGATGACGATGGGTTTTCCGATCGTGGCCGCGCGGCGCTGCGAAGGTTCAAGAGGATGGCTCGCGGTGATGATGCTGACATTCGGCCCGATCATCACGTCGTCCGCGATGTCGAGGCCGCCAAGATCGTAGAACGTGCAGTTCTGATTGACGAAGACATTGCGCCCGACCCGGATCTCGTCGCCGCCGGCGGTATAGAATGGCGGAATCAGCAGGAAGCTTTCGTCGACCTTCCGGCCGATGAGCTGGCCGAACAGCGCCCGGATTTGGTCGGCATCGCTGTATGTCAAGCGGTTGAGCGCAGCCGTGATCGCCATCGCCCGCTTGACGTTCGCCTGCATGGCGGCGGATTCCGGCGTCCTCCTGCGGATGATCCTGGCGCGGTCCTCATTCGACATTCGTGTCTCAGTTTGGAGTTCTGAGGATAAAGTAGCCGATCGCAAAGGCCGGACCGGCCACGATCAGAACGGCAGCCGACATGACAATCCAGCCCTTTAGAATTGCGATCAGGCCGCCCGTTTTCCAGAGCTGTTGGGGCCCCGGCTGGCCGTAGGCCCACAGACACCATGCGGCGGCCAACAGCACGTAGCTGAAAAGATTGGCTGAGGACGCGCCGACATGCCCCCCGTATAGCGGCGCAATGATCGTGACAAAGACCCGGCCAAGCATTTGCAGCACATAGACCCCCAATCCCCGCGAAGCGTTCAACTGAGACACTACCAACTATCCGGTAGTGTCTCAGTTGAAATCTGACGCTCCGTCAGCCCTTCCGAGCCTTCAAAGTTTCATGCGCCGCCAAAAAGGATTGGCGTCCAGCCGGGGTGCCGCAGTAGGCGGTGATGTGGACCAAGATTTCCTTGAGTTCATCGACGCTGACACCGCTGGCAAGCGCGGCATTTGTGTAGATGCCGAGTTCCTGAAAGCGGCCTAACCCTGCGAGGATACCAAGGGTCAGGATGCTTCTGGATTTCTGGTCTAGTCCGGGGCGGCTCCAAGCGTATCCCCAAGCTAATTCGGTAACGGCCCTTTGAAACGTCATCATGAATTCATCGGAGCCGGCAATGTTGGCTTCGACATATTCTTCACCCAAAACCTGCTTTCGAGCTTTCAAACCCTTTTCAAACAGTTCGTCGCCAGCCATTGCGCCCTCCATCCTTGAAAAGCTTACCGCTAAGCATTAGGCTACCAATTACTCACCGGAACATACCGCGAATATCAACAGGCTCGACCCGGTTTTTCCACCGTATCCACCGTATCCACCGGCGAACAGGCTCTTTCGCAGGTTTGCACTCATGGGTGCGCGGCGCGCGCGCCGAATCTGCGGCGCAAGCTCGCGAAAACCGGCAGCGGCTTATCCATCGGCGCACCGGTTTCCCACCGCGTTACAGGCGCCTTGTCCACACCCTGTCCACGGAATGCACCGGGGTAGACGTCGCCGGCGCTAGTTCAACCAAACGGCGCCCGATGATCCCTGAGGATGACGCGGGCGGCGTTGTGGCCGGGGGCGCCGGTGACGCCTCCGCCGGGATGGGCGCCGGCGCCGCAATGATAGAGGCCCTTGAGGGGCCCGCGATAATCGGCGTGTCCCAGCATCGGCCGCGCCGAGAACAACTGGTCCAGCGTCAGCGCGCCGTGGAAGATGTCGCCGCCCAACAGGCCGAAATCACGCTCCAGGTCGAGCGGCGACAGGATCTGCCGGCCGATCACGCTGGATGCAAAGCCTGGCGCATATTCGTCCACGGTCGCGATCATGAGGTCGGCGACTTCCTCGCGATGGTCGTCCCAGGAGCGGCCGATCGGCAATTCCGGCGCGACATGCTGGCAGAACAGGCTCGCCACATGCCGGCCCGGCGGACACAGCGTGTCGTCCAGGGTCGATGGGACAAGGATTTCGACGACGGGCTTGCGGCTCCAGCCGAATGCACGCGCGTCCTGCCAGGCGCGGTCCATGTAGGGCAGGCCGGGGCCGATGATGATGCCGGCCGTGAGATGGTCGCCGGCGCCCGGCAGCGCCGTGAACGAGGGCAGGGCGCTCAGCGCAACGTTGATCCGGAACGTGCCGGAGCCGTTGCGCCAATTCCCGATCCGGTCGCGAAACGCTGCCGGCAGCGCATCCGCTGGCACCAGCCGCGTGTACAGCAGCTTCGGGTTGACGCCGGAGACGACATATCTGGCCCGCACCGTCCTGCCATCGTCGAGCGTGACGCCGACCGCGCGGTCGCGCTCGACGATCACCTCGCGCACGCCGGCGTCGAGACCGATTTCCACGCCATGGCCGCGCGCCGCCGCCGCCATCGCCTCGGTGATCGCGCCCATCCCGCCGATGGCGTGGCCCCACACGCCCTTCTTGCCGTTCACCTCGCCAAAGGCATGGTGCAGCATCACATAGGCCGAGCCGGCGGCGTAGGGGCTGGCGTAATTGCCGACGATGGCGTCGAATCCATAGACCGCCTTGACCAGATCGTGCTCAAACCGCTGCTCCAGTATCTCGCCCGCCGAACGCGTCATCAGCTCGAGCAGGCTGCGCTGCTGCTCCAGCGTCAGCCGGCGCAGCACGTTGGCGGTCGCGAACGCGTTGAAAGCCTCGCGGACCGAGCCGATGCCGATCCCCTCGACGACATTCGGCGGCGGCCGCAACACCAGTTGCCGCAGCACGTCCGCGATCGCCTCGAGCTCTCGCGAAAACGCGTCGAGGCGCCCGGCGTCGCGCTGGCTCAGCTTTGCCACCGATTGGAAAGTGCGGCCTTCGCCGGTCAGCAGATACTGGCCGTCAGGGGAGGGCAGAAAGTTCTGCGCGCGGCGTTCGACGATGCGCAGGCCATGATCGCCCAATTTCAGGTCGGATATGATCCGCGGATTCAGCAGACTGACGGTGTAGGCCGCGACCGAGTTGCGAAAGCCGGGATGAAACTCCGCCGTGACGGCGGCACCGCCCACCACCTTGCGGCGCTCGACCACCCGCACCCGCAGTCCGGCCATCGCCAGATAGGCCGCGCAGGTGAGGCCGTTATGCCCCGCACCGATGATGACGGCGTCGGTCTCTGTCATGTCCGCATCACATTGTCATTTCCGGATGGTCCGAAGGACCAGACCCGAAACGTCATATCGAAGATGCGGATCGGCGTCTCGCCTCGCTTTTGCCGGCGAGGGTGCGGTATGGTCCGGCCAATCCGGCCGCGTCGCTGAAGTTCGCCGCCGGCGTGAGCCGGGTTGATGCCGGAGTTTCGATGACGTCATCCGAATCAGTTGTCGCCACCGGCCCCCGCGCGGCGCATCGAGACCGGCTGGTCCTGACGGTCTATACCGCGTCGATCTTCGTCAGCGCCCTGCTGTTGTTTTCAGTGCAGCCGCTGTTCACCAAAATGGTGTTGCCGAGGCTCGGCGGCTCGCCGGCGGTGTGGTCGGTGGCGATGGTGTTCTTCCAGTCGCTGCTGCTCGCGGGTTATGCCTATGCCCATTACCTGACGCAGATCCGTAGCCGCGCGGTGGCGGTGGCCGTGCATCTGGCGCTGCTGCTGATCGCATGGCTGACGCTGCCATTGTCGATTGCCGGCGGCTGGGGCGAACCGCCGACCTCGGGCTACGCGTTCTGGCTGCTCGGCCTGTTTGCGGTCTCGATCGGGCTGCCGTTCTTTGCGCTCGCGGCCAATAACCCGTTGCTGCAGGCCTGGTTCGTCCGCACCGGTCATGCCGACGGCCCCGATCCCTATTTCCTCTATGCCTCCTCGAACATCGGCAGCTTCCTGGCGCTGCTGTCCTATCCGGTGCTGCTGGAGCCGATGTTGACGCTGCGCGCCCAGAATCTGCTCTGGAGCACGGGCTATGGCGCGCTGATCGTCCTGATCGCCGGTTGCGGGTGGCTGTTGCTGACCTCACCGGCGACGGCAGCGGTGGACAGGACGGCGAAAGACCGCGAAGCGCCGCCGCCGCCCTGGGCGCTTCGCGCGCGCTGGATCTTCCTCGCCGCGGTGCCGTCGGGCCTTTTGATCGCGGTGACCGCGCATATTTCCACCGACGTTGCCGCGGCGCCGCTGCTCTGGGTGCTGCCGCTGTCGCTTTATCTGCTGACCTGGGTGCTGGTGTTTCAGTCACGCCCGCTGTTCCCGCATCGCTGGATGCTGATGGCGCAGCCGCTGGCTGTCGCCGGCGTCGTGATCCTGCTCGCCATCGGCGGCGAGCAGAACCTGCTGCTGACGCTGGGCGGGCATCTCGTGTGCTTTTTCGTGATTGCCATGGCCTGCCATGGCGAACTGGCGCGGTCCCGGCCGGCCGCGCGGTATCTGACCGGGTTCTATGTCGCGCTTTCGCTCGGCGGCATGGTCGGCGGATTGTTCGCCGGCCTGATCGCGCCATTCGCCTTCTCCTGGATCGCGGAATATCCGATCCTGCTGGCGCTGGCGGCGCTGTGCCGTCCGGCCGCCGGCGAGGAACGGCTGCCGCGCTGGAGCCGCCGGTTCTGGCTGCTGCTCGCCGTGGGCGCAGTGGCGCTGGTCGCGCCGTCCTGGTCGGGCGGCGGGCTGATGCGATGGCTCGGCGATCACCGGGTCTCGGTGATCGGCGCCACCGGCCTGTTGTCGGCGTTGCTGGCGCTCGGACTGCAGGCGAACCGCTGGAAGATCTTCGCCACCGTCGTCGTGGCGCTGGTGCTGATCCGCGCCTATCCGTCGGACGACGGGCGGGTGGAAACCGTGCGCAGCTTTTTCGGCGTTCACAAGATCGTGGTGACGCCGAGCGGCCAGTATCATGTGCTGATGCACGGCACCACGATCCACGGTGCCCAGAAGTTCCGCAACGACGACGGCACGCCCGTCACCGGCCGGCCTGAGCCGATTTCCTATTATCACCGGGACGGCGGCATCGGTCAGGCGATCGCCGCGATCCGCGCGCGCAAGGCCGGCCCGCTTCGGGTCGCGGTGATCGGCCTCGGCGCCGGCACGCTCACCTGCGCCTCGAAGCCAGGCGAGACCTGGAGGTTTTTCGAGATCGACCAGTCGATGGTCGATACCGCGCGCGATCCCCGCTATTTCACCTTCATCCGCGATTGCGGGCCGGACCTGAAGCCGGTGATCGGCGACGCGCGGCTGACCTTCGCCAGGGAGCCGGACAGCAGCTATGATCTGATCATCGTCGACGCCTATTCGTCGGACGCGATCCCGATCCATCTCGCGACCAGGCAGGCGATGCGGATCTACCGGGACAAGCTCGCACCGCAGGGCGCCGTGGTGATGCATGTCTCCAACCGGCACCTGGAACTGGCCAGCGTGGTCGTCGGCATCGCCCAGGCCAACGATCTCATGAGCTGGGTCTATAACGAGGATTCCAATCGTGACGGCGAATACATTTTCGCGACCAACGTCGTGGTCTCGGCACGGGCCGAGACCGATATCGGCGGGCTGGCGTCTTCCGATTCCTGGGAGCTGAGCGCGGCCGATCCGGGCCAGCGGGTCTGGACCGATGAATATTCCAACGTGCTGGGTGCGGTCTACCGGCGGCTGCGGGATGGCGATCGATAGCATTGCAGTGCGGGGGCATGACCGCCCTTGATCGTGGGCGGTAGTTGCTGTCAAATCGGGCATTGTCAGGCAAGAGGAGAGACTAGATGGTCAAGCGCATTTTGTTGGCGGCGGTCATCGCGACCTTCGCGGTCGGCTCGGCGTTCGCGCAGGATACCAGTTGCGAGAGCAAGGCGATGGGCAAGGACGGCAAGGCCCTCGCCGGCGCTGCCAAGACCTCGTTCATGAAGAAGTGCATGGCCGAGTCCTGCGAAGCCAAGGCGATGGGCAAGGACGGCAAGCCGCTCGCGGGCGCCGCCAAGACCAGCTTCATGAAGAAATGCGAAGCGGGCTAGGCTCGGGGAGACAGGCTGCGCCGAAAAGCCTGTCCGCCGCCTTCCGTCAGACTTGAAGCCTCGGTTTCTGATCCCGTCAGAGCCGAGGCTTCGCAGTTTACACGACGGTCACTCCCGCGCTGTCCGCCTCATGGCGTTTTCGAGCGAAGTGGGTACCGGTTCGCGTGAAGAAAACGCGTCGAAACAGCAAGTCTAGTCGAACAGCCCGCGGGGCTGGTAGTACGGCCGCGGCGCATAGACCTGCGGCGCATCCGACGGCGCATAGCCGCGACTGTCGTAATAGGAGCGCTGCTGCGGATAGGCCTGGGCGTCGTACACACGTCGGCCGGTGCGCGGCGCCGGGTAACGCGCACCATCCGAACTGCCGTCGGCCGGATAGATATAGCCGTCGTCGACGCGCGCTTGCGGCGCATATTGACCGTATTGGCCCTGCGGCGTCAGCACCATCGGACCGCCAGCGGCGGCGTCTTGCTGTGGGGCATATTGCTGATCCTGGTCGCGACGCGCCAGGGCCCGCGTACCCGGATTGCGCGCGAGCGCAATCCGCGACGAACCGGTCAATGTCACGGTGGTGTTGAGCACGCCTTCCTTTTCGACCAGCGCATACAGTGTCGAGGCATTGGCGCGCGAGATCCGCACGCAGCCATGCGAAACCGGGACGCCGAGATGGCCCTCGGATTCGGTGCCGTGTATCGCATGCCCGATCTTGGTGAAGAAGATCGAATGCGGCATCGGCGCGTCGTCGAACTCCTTGGAGAAGTGATCGGCCTCCATCCGGAAGGCGCGGAAAGTGCCGTTCGGCGTCTCGTGCGAGGGATTGCCGGTCGATACCGGCCATTCGTAGCGCTCGACGCCGTCGACCGCGACGGTCATCATCTGATTGTTCTTGTCGACGCTGATTTCGACTTTCGCCTGGGCAGCGGTGGTTGCGAACAGCACCAGACCGCCGATAGCAATGAGGAAGGGACGCATTTTTTATTACCTTTGGCCTCCGGGCCTTTGACTGCAGTGCCACCGTCCCCGGCATGTATATGCCTCGAATCCGGCTTTGGTTCCAGCAGCCTGTTTCGGCGATCGTTTACCTTCGGCCCGGCGCAAACAAGGCGGCAGCCGGATTTATTCGGCTGGCTCGATCAATTCTTCGCAAGGGTTACGCCACCACAAATCGGTCATGGTCGCGCAACTTTTCGGCCGCGTCGGCGTTAAATGATTCTGGCCACGGCTGTTGCGGGCGAATGAGGAATTCAGATGAAGAAGACGAAGATCAAGACGTCGACGCTGCCACTCTACCCGACCTTCAGGATTCAGCTTGCGGCTGCGGCTTTCGTGCTGGCCCTTTTTGCCATGCCCCATCTCGGCCATGCGCAGGGGATCGTCGGCGGCGCGCAGGAAGGCGCCTACCGGGGCGGCCGCGCGGCAGGACCGGTCGGTGCCGTCGTGGGCGGCGCAGTCGGCGCCGGGGTCGGTGGTGCAGTCGGCGCGGTGGATGGCGTACTCGGAATTCCGCATCGGCACTGGCGGCACGGTTGCCGCGGCTTCTACGACCGCTACAATCGTTTCCACTGCTATCGCTGATTTTCCCGTCATTCCGGGTTGGTCCGCAGAGGACCAGACCCGGATGCGCAATTGCGCATCCGGGGAATCTCGTCGCTGAGCGTCAGCTCTTCAGCCGATAGCCGGTCTTGAAGATCCACCACACCACGATCATGCAGGCGACCAGAAAGCCCAGCGTCATGCCGACGCTCACGGCAACGCTGACGTCGGCAATCTCGTAGAAGCTCCAGCGGAAGCCGCTGATCAAATAGACCACCGGATTGAGCAGCGTGATCGTGCGCCAGCCCGACGGCAGCATGTTGACCGAATAAAAGCTGCCACCGAGAAAGGTCAGCGGCGTCACTATCAGCATCGGAATCATCTGCAGTTTTTCGAAGCCATCGGCCCAGATGCCGATGATGAAGCCGAACAGGCTGAAGGTCACGGCGGTCAGCATCAGGAACGTCAGCATCCACACCGGGTGCTGAATCCTGAGCGGCACGAACAGCCCGGCGGTGGCCAGGATGATCAGGCCGAGGACGATGGATTTGGTCGCGGCGGCGCCGACATAGCCGAGCACGATTTCGAGGTAGGAGATCGGCGCCGACAATATCTCGTAGATGGTGCCGACGAATTTCGGAAAATAGATGCCGAACGAGGCATTGGCGATGCTCTGCGTCAGCACGGAGAGCATCACCAGGCCGGGCACGATGAAGGTGCCGTAGCTGACGCCCTCGACCTGCGTGATGCGCGAGCCGATCGCCGCGCCGAACACCACGAAATACAATGACGTCGAAACCACCGGCGAGACGATGCTCTGCAGCAGCGTGCGCCAGGTGCGTGCCATTTCGAACAAATAGATGGCGCGGACGGCGCGGAAGTTCATGGCGCCCTCACCAGGCTGACGAAGATGTCTTCGAGCGAACTCTTGACGGTGTCGAGATCGGAGAAGCGGATACCGGCGCTGCGGAGATCGCCGAGCAGGCTGGTGATGCCGGTGCGCTCGCTTCTCGTATCGTAGTCATAGGTCAGCTCGCAGCCCTCGTCGGTGAGTTTGAGATTGTAGGCCGCCAGTGCCGGCGGGATGGCGTCGATCCTGCCCTGCAGGTGCAGCTTGAGCTGCTTCTGGCCAAGCTTCTGCATCAGCCTCGCCTTTTCCTCGACCAGGATGATCTCGCCCTTGTTGATGACGCCGACCCGGTCGGCCATCTGTTCGGCTTCCTCGATATAGTGCGTGGTCAGGATGATGGTGACGCCGGAGGCCTGCAGCGTCCGCACCACTTCCCACATGCCCTTGCGCAGTTCGACATCGACGCCGGGGGTTGGCTCGTCGAGAAACAGCACCTGCGGCTCGTGCGACAGCGCCTTCGCGATCATCACGCGGCGCTTCATGCCGCCGGACAGCGTGACGATCTTGGAATCCTTCTTGTCCCACAGTGACAGATCCTTCAGCACTTTCTCGACATGGGCCGGGTTTTTCGGCTTGCCGAACAGGCCGCGGCTGAAGCTGACGGTCGCCCACACCGTCTCGAAGGCGTCGGTATGCAGCTCCTGCGGCACCAGGCCGATCAGCGCCCGCGCGGCGCGGTAGGAGGTGACGATGTCGTGGCCGTCGACCGAAACGCTGCCCGCACCGGGATTGACGATGCCGCAGATGATGCTGATCAGCGTGGTCTTGCCGGCGCCATTTGGGCCCAGCAGCGCAAAGATCTCGCCACGGCGGATGTCGAGGTTGATGCCTTTCAACGCCTTGAAACCGGAGCCGTAGGTCTTGGAGAGGTTTGCAACGGCGATGATGGGGGGCATGTCGGGCTGGATTGCAATGGCGGGAGGCATAAGGCGGCCGATCGGCCAGCTCGGGACGAGCACCGACAGATAGGGTCGCGTGGGCCCCCGTGCAAGCGCCCGTCATGCGCAACGGTAATGACGTCAGGCGGAAATCGCCTATCTGAAATATGCGGCGAGCAGGCGCAGGTCGGACGGCGAGCCGGCCTTGCCGCCGAGGTTCGCATCGATCACCCGTCGACAGACCTCGACGGTGGCTGCGTCGCCGAGATCGTTGGCGGCTTCGAGCACCATCCACGCGGTATCGAGCGATCTGTCACGCGCCGGTCCGCCGCAAATGACGCCGAAGCGGTCCAGCGCGAATGGAATGACGTTCATTGCCGATAGCTCGCAACCCGGTTCCATCGGTCGACTTACTGCAGCATCGACGTGGTCTGGTGTTCGAGACCGGAAGCCGCGTTCCCGGCGTTCTTGCGGGACCGGTAGAATTCGAGAACACTCCGCGAGGTCTCGGCCGTCAGGCGGCCGAACTCGTCTTCGGTGTCGCGCAGTTCCCTTGCGGTGACGCGATGATCCTTCGCGCCGAGGAACAGCAGAGCCATGGTCGTTGCCCACGAGAAGTCGAGCGCCTTGGCCAGGATCAGCAGCATCTCACGATTCTTGTCGAACAGGGCGCGTTCGATCACGTCGGCCGGCAATGCGCACAATAGCGACAGGCCGATCGTGACCTGCTCGATCCTGTGGGCGCGGGCATAACCGGAGATGCTGTTCTCGTTCAGATTGCCCAGCCGATGCTGCGTCGTCACCACGCGCTTCGCGACGAGATAGCCGCGGGTTACCGGGCCGAACTTGGACTGCAGTTCCCCCGCGACCTCGGCCACCGATGACTGGATTTGGTCGACCATCGCGGGCCGTTCGCGCTGCAGCCGCTGCCGGACATCGTCCGAGGCCTTGGCGATCAATTGCTGGAACAGTTGCCTCGGGATGTCCTTGCGCAGGCCGAGTCGCTCGGCGAGAATGGAATCGCCTTCGGCACGCTGGATCATGTGCAGAAAGCCGAAGTCCGAGAAGCGCGCGCCGTTGTTGTTGGCGACGGAATTCACCACGTGCCGATCGCCGCGCGTCACCAGCACATCCGTGACTGCCTCCTCGATGGATTTTCGTTTCGAGATCGCCAGCAGATGCGACTGGCTCTTGCGATTGGCGTTATCGATCAGGGCTCCGGTCTCGATCCGCTCGGACTGCTGCAGTACGGGGCCGGCCACTTCGATCGAATCGTCGAAGGCGAGCTTGTGAATGATGTTGCGCGGAGCGCGGTGGAAGCCCGCCAGCCGCTTCGCCAGCCTGGCCCGGGCGGCGACTTCGATCTCATCGGCGAGCCGCGCGACCACTTCGCCGAAGGTCGATATCTCGTCGTCGCTGTAGCGGCCCGCGATCATCAGATCGGTGGCATGCCACAACGCCCGCATCCGGCTTTCCGGAGTTCCGCGCAACACCGCCTCGTCGAGATCCCGAAGCAACGAGCCATCCATATTCATTCTGCAAGACCTCAAAAACGGCGATCGACGCGCCCCAACGATCGCCGAACATACCGCGCACACGCCATTTTTCCGTAAATGTAGCGGATAAGTTTTGCTTCTAAAAATTCGCTAAAATGCGTTGCTGCGTGTTCAGGTTTGCCGGCGGCACGCGCGCCGGCGGCACCCTGGCGCGGTCCCGAAAAGCGCCCTAGGCCCGCTCCACGAAGCTGTCGACCACCTTCTTCTCGCCGGCTTTTTCAAAGGCGATGGTGAGCTTGTTGCCGTCGATCTTCACCACCTGGCCGTAGCCGAATTTCTGGTGAAACACCCGGTCATCGAGCGAGAATTCGGAAACGGTGCCGGTCGATTTCGCGACCAGTTCGCCCTCGATCACCATCGGGCCGCGTTTGCGGGAGAAGCCGCCGCCGGACGCCGCTGAAAACGGCGACTGGTCTTCCTTGAAACCACCTTTGGCCTGGCCGTTGCGGCCCTGACCGCGCCCGCGATTGGCCTGCGCGCGCTGCCATCCCGGCGTCGCATAGCTCGAGCCGAAGGATTCGACATTGTCGAAGCGCGAGGGACCGTAGCCGCTGGTGCCGCCCCAACCCGATCCGCCCTTGGATTCCGTGATCTCGACATTGGCCGCCGGCAATTCGTCGAGAAAGCGTGACGGAATGGTGGTCGACCAGGTGCCGTGAATCCGCCGGTTGGTGGCGAAATAGAGCTTGGCGCGGCGGCGGGCGCGGGTCAGCCCGACATGGGCGAGGCGGCGTTCTTCCTCGAGGCCGGCGCGGCCCTGCTCGTCGAGAGTGCGCTGGCTCGGAAACAGGCCTTCCTCCCAGCCCGGCAGGAACACGTTGTCGAATTCGAGCCCCTTGGCCGAATGCAGCGTCATCAGCGACACCGCGTCGTCCTCGGCGCCGCCGTCACGGTCCATCACCAGCGAGATGTGTTCGAGGAAGCCCTGCAGGTTCTCGAACTCCTCCATCGAGCGCACCAGCTCCTTGAGGTTTTCGAGCCGCCCGGCAGCGTCGGCCGAGCGATCCTTCTGCCACATCTCGGTGTAGCCGCTTTCGTCGAGCACGATCTCGGCCAGTTCGGTATGCGAGGCCACCTCGCCTTGCGCGCGCCAGCGATCGAAATTGACGAGGAGATCGCGCAGGCTGCCGCGCGCCTTCGGCTTCAACTCGTCGGTCTCGACCACGGCGCGGGCGGCCTCGAACAGCGGAATGCGGCGCTTGCGGCCATGATCGTGCAGCATCTGCACGGTGGCGTCGCCGAGCCCGCGCTTCGGCACGTTGACGATGCGCTCGAAGGCGAGATCGTCGGCCGGCGAGTTGATCACGCGCAAATAGGCCAGCGCGTCGCGGATTTCCGCGCGCTCGTAGAACCGCGGTCCGCCGATCACGCGATAGGGCAGCCCAAGCGTGACGAAACGGTCTTCGAATTCACGCATCTGGAACGAAGCCCGCACCAGGATCGCGACCTCGTTGAGCTTGTCGCCGGCGCGCTGCATATCCTCGATCTCCTCGCCGATGGCGCGGGCTTCCTCTTCGGAGTCCCAGGAGCCGGTGACGGTGACCTTCTCGCCGTCGACATCCTCGGTGCGCAGCGTCTTGCCGAGACGGCCCTCATTATGCGCGATCAGATGCGAGGCGGCGGCGAGGATGTGGCCGGTGGAGCGGTAGTTGCGCTCGAGGCGTATCACCTTGGCGCCGGGGAAATCGTGCTCGAAGCGGAGGATGTTGTCGACCTCCGCGCCGCGCCAGCCATAGATCGACTGGTCGTCGTCGCCGACGCAGCAGATGTTCCGGGGCGGCGCGAGGGGGGCTGCCGCCTTACCGTCGTCATTCCGGGTCGCATTGTCAGGTGCGAACCCGGAATCTCGATGTGATGGACTTCCATCTCCAGATTCCGGGTTCGTGCTTTCGGCACGCTCCGGAATGACGTTGGCGACGGCCTGCGCCGGCTTCGCGGCCACCGGCGCCTGGGCGAGCAGCCGCAGCCACAGATATTGCGCGACATTGGTGTCCTGATATTCGTCCACCAGAATGAACTTGAAGCGATTCTGGTACTGCCGGAGCACGTCGGGATGCTCGCGGAACAGCCGGATGTTTTCCAGCAGCAAGTCGCCGAAATCTGCGGCGTTGAGGATCTTCAGCCGCTCCTGATAGCTCGCATACAGCTTGCCACCCTTGCCGTTGCCGAACACCGCGGCTTCGCCTGGCGGCACTTGCGACGGCATCAATCCGCGGTTCTTCCAGCCATCGATGAGACCGGCAAGCATGCGCGCGGGCCAGCGTTTGTCGTCGATGTTCTCGGCCGCCAGGAGCTGTTTCAGCAGGCGGATCTGGTCGTCGACGTCGAGTACGGTGAAATTGGACTTCAACTGCACGAGTTCTGCATGGCTGCGCAGGATGCGCCCGCCGATCGAATGGAAGGTGCCGAGCCAGGGCATGCCTTCGACGGCCTGACCGAGCATCTGGCCGAGCCGCAGCTTCATCTCGCGCGCCGCCTTGTTGGTGAAGGTGACCGACAGAATCTCGCCGGGGCGGGCGCGTCCCTGGCTCAGGATATGGGCGATGCGGCAGGTCAGGACGCGGGTCTTGCCGGTGCCGGCGCCGGCCAGCACCAGGACCGGCCCATCCAGGGTCTCCACCGCCTCACGCTGTTCGGGGTTGAGGCCGGCGAGATATTGCGGGGTGGCCGCCGCCCGCGCACGCGCGGCGATGCCACCGGCCGCAGGCTGGTGGTCGGGAACGCCGCGAGGGGTCAGTCTGTTCGGCTCGGTCATGCGAATCGTATTCCGCCACGATGGCACCGTGCGGCCGTGAAGGGGAGCCTTCATAGCAGGATTGAGCGCCATATAGGGGTTCGGGAGCTGATTTGACAGGAATTATCCCGGCCCGCCGGGCACGGCGCTTTCGGCCGCTGCGCCCGATTTGGTTCCCCCGATCCCGGTATTTTTCGAGGAGTCCGCGGCGAAAACGGCGCGGAACTTTCGTTCCGAGGCCGGATTGTTTCCACAGCGACGCGCAATGCGGATCATTGCGCCGATACCGAAACAGAAGGTTCAAACAGAGGTCGGAATCATGTTGAGCTGGGTCATTACGTTTTTGGTCATTGCGCTGATCGCCGGTGTGTTGGGCTTCGGCGGCATCGCCGGCGTTTCCATCGAAATCGCCAAGACTATCTTCTTCATCGCCGTGGTGCTGTTCCTGATCGCGGCGGTGGTCGGTCTCGCGCGCGGTCGCACCCGGGCCTGACCGCGGCTCGCTGGCGCGTCCTATTTCGAGGGCATCGCGATCCTCCGGCCGATGCCCTCGGGCCGCGCGACGGCGGCATGGGCGTTGACCGCGGCCGCGATGCGGGCACGGATATCCGGCGGGAATGGCGCGGTCCGCCGCGCCGTCATGTCGATGTGAATGGTCATGTTCTCCGACGTGGCGGAGAGCCATCCCTCGGTGGCATGGCGCAGCTCTTCGAACGTATGCAACCGCTTCTCGTCCGCGGCCACCAGCAGGATCGAAACCTGCACGGGATCGCCGAGATGAATCTCGCGCAGATAGCGGACGTGGCATTCCGCCGTGAAGGTCGAACCGTGGCGTTCCTTCATGTAGCCGGGGCCGATCCCGAGCCTGAGCCACAATTCGTCGATGGCGCGGTCGAACATCACATTGTAATAGGCCATGTTGAGATGGCCGTTATAGTCGATCCATTGCGGTTCGATCTGCATCACCGATGCCAGGAACGGCCCCCGCCGCAGCGGCAGATCGTCGGTGGCGGCAGTGTCGGTCATGGTCATTCCTGTTTGTTCGATCCGGTCCCTTGACCCCCTATATATCCTTTGCCACCGTCGCTCTAAATCGGGGAGGGCATCGATTTGAAGGCCACGACCACCCATGATCTGAAGCGGCCGGACCCGCAGGCGCTGGCCGGCACGATTGAAGCGCTCGCGGCCCGGTTCGGCAACCGCCTGGTGACCTCGCAGGCGGTGCGCGAACAGCACGGGCATACCACCACCTGGCTCGCCTCGCAGCCGCCGGACGCGGTGGTGATGGCGCAGGAGACATCCGATATTCAGGACGTGGTGCGGATTTGCGCCAAACACCGCGTGCCCGTGATCGCCTTCGGCACCGGCACTTCGCTTGAAGGGCAGATCAACGCGCCGGCCGGCGGCGTCTGCATCGATCTGCGCGACATGAACAAGGTGCTGGAAGTCCATGCCGACGATCTCGACTGCGTCATTCAACCCGGCGTCACCCGCAAGGCGCTGAACGAATACCTGCG
>DASUIA010000240.1:0-13061 GCA_036273255.1 Bradyrhizobium sp. | reverse complement strand
GAGGTGATGTTCTCGGCTCGGTCGGAAACATGTTCGCCGACATAGGCTTCGCTGAAGCCCAACTCTTCGGCGAGCAGGAAAGCTTCGCGGTCCTCCTTCAGCGAGAGCCGCCAGTCCTTGTCGAGAGCATGGATCGGCATGGTAAAGAAACCGAGATTCATCGCCTGCTCCTCCCCGGCTCGATCCATGCATCGAACGTGTCGTGTCGTCCTCGATATCATGACACGTCCGAAAGTCGAATGCCCCGAAATAATCGCTCGATAAACAAACTTGACGTTTCCTGGACCGCGCCTTCTAATCGCGAAAAAACACACCGAAAATCCGGCCGGGGAGGTCCCGTCTATGAAAGCCTCGGCTTTCAGCTACGCACGCGCCACCAGCGTCGGAAACGCGCTGGAGCTGCTCGTCGTTCATGGCGAGAGCGCCAAGGTGCTTTCGGGCGGCCAAAGCCTGATGCCGGCGATGAACCTGCGCCTGATATCTCCGGAAATGATTGTCGATATCGGCGGGCTCGCCGAATTGCGGGGCATTGCGGTCACGGGAAATGTCGTTCGCATCGGCGCGCTGACCCGCCATGTCGATCTCGCAAGATCGCCCGGAATTGCCGCGCATGCGCCGCTGCTGACACAGGCGATCGGTCATGTGGCGCATCCCGCAATCCGCAACAGGGGCACCATCGGCGGCAGCCTCGCCCACGCCGATCCCGCTTCCGAACTGCCGGCCTGCATGGTTGCGCTGGGGGCCACGATCGTGGTGGGCGGTCCGAATGGCGAACGCCGCATCGCCGCTGCGGACTTTTTTACCGGGATCTACCAGACTGCGCTGACCGCGCAGGAATTGCTGACCGCCGTCGAACTGCCTGTGTTGCCGAAGGACTCGGCGCATTTCTTCGATGAATTCGCGCGCCGTCATGGCGACTACGCGATGCTCGGGCTTGCGGCGCAGGCGATCGTGCGCGGTGAAGTCCTGGCGGATTTTCGTCCGGTGTTCTTTGCCGTCGGCGATCGGCCGGTATTGGCCAGGGCCGCTTCAGGGCTGCTGAATCGTCCGGTCACGCCGGCATTGCTGTCGGACGCATTGGCGGAGCTGGCTGCAGAGCTCGAACCCGAGGGCGACCAGCAGGCGTCTGTATCGATGCGCCGGCATCTTGCAAAATTGCTGCTGGTCCGTTGCGTGGCGGCATTGCTCGGGCGTCCCGATCTTGCCGCGGGAGCATCCGGGTGACGACGGCCATGGCGATCTCGCTTCGTGTCAACGGAGAGGCTGTTGTCGCGCAGGTTCTGCCGCGCCTCAATCTCGCGGACTTCCTGCGCGAGCACCTGCATCTGACCGGAACGCATGTCGGTTGCGAGCACGGGGTCTGCGGGGCGTGCACGGTGCGTGTGAACGGGGATATCGTTCGGTCCTGCCTGACCCTGGCCGTGCAGGCCGATAACGCATCGGTCGAAACCATCGAAGGATTGTCCGACAGCGGCGAGATCGCCGACCTGCAGGCGGCGTTTCGCGATCGCAATGCCTTGCAATGCGGGTTCTGCACGCCGGGAATGTTGATGGCGGCGCAGGATCTGCTGAAAATGGAAGCTTTGCCGAGCCGGCAACGGATCCGCGAACATCTCTCCGGCAATTACTGCCGCTGCACCGGCTACCAGGCGATCGTCGACGCGATCGAGACGACGGCGCGGGCGCGCAGCGGGCGTGAGCCATGAGCCCGGCTTCCGATCGCCTGTCGGAGCTGGATCGGCCGAATTCCTATATCGGCAAGGTGGTCCCGCGGCCCAATCTCGAGCGGCTGATGCAGGGGCGGGGGCTTTATGTCAGCGACATGGAGCTGCCGCGAATGGCGCATGTGGTCTTCCTGCGCTCACCGCATGCGCATGCCAACATCGTTGCGATCGATGCGACGGCGGCCAGGCGCGCCCCGGGCGTCATCGCGGTAGTGACGGGGAAGGAACTGGCGGCGGTCATCACGCCATGGGTCGGCGTGCTGTCGCACATGAAGGGTCTCAAATCCGCGCCCCAGCACGCGATCGCCATCGATCGTGTGTGCTGGCAGGGAGAAGCCGTCGCGGCAATCGTGGCGACCAGTCGGGCCGTGGCGGAGGACGCGGCGGAAATCGTCTCGGTTGAATACCGGGAACTGGCTGGGGTGACGGACATGCGTACCGCGCTCGATCCGGAAACCCCGGTCATTCATCCATCGCTGGGCGACAATCTGGCCTTCGAACGCAATCTCGATGTCGGCACCGTCGATCAGGCGTTTGCCGGTTCCGATGCAGTCGCGGAAGCGGAATTCGTCTTCGGACGGCACACCGGGGTCACGCTGGAGCCGCGCGCCGTGGTCGCCGACTGGAACGTTGCCGAGGCGCGGTTGACGATCTACCAGGGCACGCAGGCGCCGCACATGGTGCAGAACATTGCCGCGCTCCACCTTGGCCTCGATGACGCACAGGTTCGCGTGATCTGCAAGGACGTCGGCGGCTCGTTCGGCATCAAGGTCCACGTCTACGCCGACGAGATGGCCACCTACGCGCTGTCGAAACTGTTGCGCCGGCCGATCAAGTTCGTGGCCGACCGGGTCGAGAGCTTCAACACCGATATCCACGCCCGAGACCATCGCTGCAAGGGCCGGATCGGCGTCATGCAGGATGGCACGATCACGGCGTTCGAGATCGATGATCTCACCGGCATCGGTCCCTATTCGATGTACCCGCGTACCAGCGCGATCGAGGCCAACCAGATCGTCAGCCTGGTCGGCGGCGCCTATGTCACGAAGAATTATCGCGCCCGCGCCCGTGTCGTGTTCCAGAACAAGAACGTGATGTGTCAGTACCGCGGTGTCGGCCATCCCATCGCGTGCTCGCTGACGGAAGGACTGGTCGATCTGGCGGCCTCGAGAATCGATATGGACCCGGTCGAAATCCGCCGCCGCAATCTCGTTCCCGACGACGGCTATCCCTGTGAATCGGCGGCGGGACTGAAGTTCGAGCTGCTGTCGCATCACGCCGCGATGAACAAGCTGATGAGCATGATGGATTACGATGCGCTACGCGCCGAGCAGGCCGCCTTGCGCCGGAGCAACATTCACCGCGGCATCGGCATTGCGAGCTTCATCGAGATCACCAACCCGAGCGCGGCGTTTTACGGCGTCGGCGGTGCCCGCATCTCGTCGCAGGACGGCGTTGCCGTGCGGCTCGACGCGACCGGCTCGGTAATCTGCCAGACCAGCATCAGCGAACAGGGGCAGGGCTCGGAATCCCTGACGGCCCAGATCGTCGGCAGCGTGCTCGGCGTTCCGATGGCGCGCGTCCGCGTCATTCTGGGCGATACCGACAACACGCCCTATGGCGGCGGCACCTGGGCATCGCGCGGCGCCGGAATCGGCGGCGAGGCGGCGCTGCAGGCCGCCAAGGTTCTCCGCCGCAATATCCTGGATGTCGCGGCAGCGATCCTGCAGTCCTCGGCCGCGGAACTGGATATCGTCAACGATGCGATCGTGAACGCCAATGACGGCGTGCAGCGGATCGAACTGAAGGAGTTGGCGCGGATCGTGTATTTCCGGCCGGACACGCTTCCGCCGGGAATTCAGCCCGAGCTGATGGCGACCCGCCATTTCGTCCCGCGGCAATATCCCTTCGCCTTCACCAACGGCGTCCAGGCCTGCTGGCTGGAAGTCGACACCGACAGCGGCTTTGTCAAGTTGCTGAAGCATTGGGTGGTCGAGGATTGCGGCCGGATCATCAATCCGCAACTGGTCGACGAGCAGATTCGCGGCGGCGTGGTTCAGGGGCTCGGCGCGGCGCTGTTCGAACACTGCATCTACGACGAGCGTGGCCAGCTCACCAATGCCAATATGGCCGATTATCTGGTTCCGATGTCCGGCGAGATACCCGATATCGACGTCGGCCATGTGGTATCGCCGACATTTGAAACCGAACTCGGCGCGAAGGGCGCGGGGGAGGCGGGAACGGCGGGAGCCGCGGCGGCGGTGGCCAACGCGGTAAATGATGCGCTGAAACCGTTCGGCGCTATGATCACCGAGATTCCCCTGACGCCCCAGGTCATTCTGACGGCGCTCGGGCGGATTTAGACGAGGACGGCGCCAGCAAGGCCAAATATAGCTACCACCTGGAGGACAGCATGACCAAGAGCATCACCAGACCCGGATCGATTTCCCGCCGCCGGCTGCTGACGTCGGTGAGCGCGGGGGCAGCCCTTGCCGCTTCGCCGTTTCGCGTCAACCTGCTGCAGGCCCAGGAGGCCAATATCAAGATCGGCTTCCCGGTTCCGTTGACCGGGCCCTACGGCACCGAGGCGCAGGACCAGGTGCGCGCGGCGCAGCTTGCCGTCGCCCAGTTCAACGATGCCGGCGGCCTCAACGGGCGCAAGGCGGAGCTGCTGGTGCGTGACGACAAGCTCAACCCCGGCGAGGCGGCGACGCGGACCCTGGAGCTGCTCGAGAAGGAGAAGGTGAACTTCGTCGTCGGCAGTCTTTCCGCCGCCGTTCAGCTCGCGATCAACAACGTCACCAAGGAACGCGGCGTCATCTTCAATTCGATCAGCCAGTCCGACGCCATCAACGAGGCCGCGGATTTCAGCCGTTTCACCTTCCATGAAGCGGCCAATCCGCATCTGACCTCGGGCGCGGTGGGCCGCTACGCGTTTTCGAAGTTCGGCAAGAAGGTGGCGTTCCTCACGGCCGACTATGCCTATGGGCACGAAATGGTCCGCGGCTTCCTGGAAGTCGGCAAGAGCTTCGGCATCGAGAACCTCGGCGATTTCCGCCACCCGCTCGGCACCAGCGACTTCTCGACCTTGCTGCCGCGGATCCAGGCGCTGAAGCCCGACATCCTGTGCATCAGCAATTTCGGGCGCGATCAGCAGATCTCGCTGAAACAGGCAACCGATTTCGGCGTCAAGAAGACCACGCAGATCATCGCCCCGCTGCTTTCCCATGCGAGCCGGGTCGCGGCGGGCCCGCAGGCCTTCGACGGCGTGGTCGGCGGATGTTCGTTCTATTGGGGACTCGAGGACAAATTCGCCTCGACCAAGGCGTTCAACAGTGCCTTCAGCAAGATGTATGACGGCAAGATGCCGACCGACTACGGCGCGCTCGGCTATGGCGGCACCCGCACCGTGCTCGCCGCCGTCAAGAACGCGGGCAGCGTCGATACCGACAAGGTCATCGCGGCGCTGGAAGCGTTGAAGTACGACTTCTACAAGGGACCGCAATATTATCGCAAATGCGACCATCAATCGGTGCAGTCGATCCTGGTGATCAAGTCGAAGTCGAAGGACATGCGCAATGAATCCGACGTGTTCGAGATCATCAGCACCGACGAGCCGAATGAGAAGAATCTGCGGAGTTGCGAGGAGCTCGGCCACAAGGCCTGACGCCGCAAACGAGGCGTGCCCGTTGCGGGCACGCCTCGCCGCCGGGGGGAGCGCATGGCCGGTCTCAGTCTCGACCTGATCGCACTGCAGTTGTTTGCCGGCCTCGCGCTCGGGGCCATCTATGTGCTGTTCGCGATCGGTCTCTCCCTGATCTTCGGCATGCTGACCGTGGTCAACTTCGCCCACGGCGCGTTCTACATGGTGGGAGCCTATGTCGGGCTCTACATCCTGATGCTCGGCGGCAATTTCTGGATCTGCCTGATCGCGGTGCCGCTGATCGTCGGCCTGTTCGGCCTGCTGGTCGAGCGCTTCCTGATCAGGCCGCTCTATGGCCGCGGCATCGACTATCCGCTGCTGCTGACGTTTGGGTTGAGCTATGTGATGGTCGAACTCGTGCGCATCGCGTTCGGCAAGACCGGGTTTCCGTTCGATACGCCGGATATCCTGCAGGGCGCCGTCAACATCGGCGTCGGCTATTTTCCGCTCTACCGCCTGTTCGTGATCGGCGCTACCGCGGCCGTGCTGCTGTCGCTCTGGTTGTTTCTCGAGAAGACGAGTTTCGGCCTGATCATCCGGGCCGGTGCGCGCGATCCGCAGATCGTGCGCGTGCTGGGGGTCGACGTGGCGCGGGTCTGGCTGGTGGTCTTTGCCATCGGAACGGCCATCGCAGGTCTAGCCGGCCTGCTGGCGGCGCCGCTGCAGGGCGTCATTCCCGAGATGGGCGGGACCATTCTCGCCGAGGCCTTTGTCGTCACCGTCGTCGGCGGCATGGGGTCGATCGGCGGCGCCGTGCTGGCCGGTCTGCTGGTCGGCGTCGTGGTCAGCATGACGTCGTTGTTTGCCCCGGAAATGGGCAAGGTTTCGATCTTCGCGCTGATGGCGATTGTGCTGATCGTGCGGCCGCAAGGCTTCTTCGGCCGCGCCGGATTGATGAGCTGAAGGTGAAATGCCGCACATGAACGAGATGACCCAGCCATATCAGCGGACGCAGGCGGCGCCCGTGGGCTGGTTCGAGTTCGCGACCCGGCATCGTGCCGGTCTCGCAAGTCTCGTTGTCCTGGTCTTCCCGCTGGTGATGCCGTTCACGGCGCTGGCCGCCAACATCCTGATCTACGGTCTGTTCGCGCTCGGCTTCAATCTGGTCTACGGCTATCTCGGCCTGCTGTCGTTCGGGCACGCGGCGCTGCTCGGGACCGGCGCCTATTTCTGCGGCATCGCGGTCGCGCATTTTGGTCTGCCCTGGTTCGTCGCGATCGCGCTCGGCATCTTCGGCGGCCTGTCGATGGCGGCGCTGATCGGCGTGCTGGCGATCCGGACCCGCGGCATCTACTTCGCGATGGTGACCATGGCCCTGTCGCAATGCGTGTATTACCTGTTTTATGAGGCGGTCGACTGGACCGGCGGCGAGAACGGCCTTCGCGGCATCAATGTCCGGGATATCGACATTTTCGGCATCAGGATCGATTTCATCAATCCGCTGACACGCTACTATGTGATCGCCGCCTTCGTGATCGCGGCCTTTTTCGTGCTGTCGCGGATTCTGGCCTCGCCGTTCGGAGCGGTGATCGAGGCGGTGCGCGAGAACGAGGCGCGCGCCAGGGCCTCCGGCTACGACGTGACGGCAACCCGCCTGATTACCTTCATCCTGTCCGGCGGGTTCTGCGGGCTCGCCGGCGCGCTGCAGGCGTTGCATCTGTCGATCGTGCCGATCGAAATCCTGCACTACGACACGTCAGGCATTGTCGTGATGATCGCGCTGCTCGGAGGCATGGGCACCTTTTTCGGTCCGATGATCGGCGCCGCCGCATTTTTGCTGCTCGAGAACCTGGTTTCGCTGTGGACCGTGCACTGGCAGCTCGTCGTGGGCGCGATCTTCATGCTCTGCGTGCTGTTCTTTCCGGCCGGCATCTGGGGCACGCTGATTCAGCGGCTCAAGCCATGAGCGAGGGCGGCAGCCAATCGAGGCAGGTCATCCTGCGCACCCGGGGCGTCGGCAAGCTGTTCGGCAAATTCGTCGCGCTGAACAATATTTCGGCGGAATTCTCCGAGGGCGCGATCACCTCGATCATCGGCCCCAACGGCGCCGGCAAGAGCACCTATTTCAATCTCTTGTCCGGCGCCTTTCCGCCAACCAGCGGCACGGTCGAGTTCGAGGGCCGCGACGTGACCGGGCTGCCGCAGCATCGGTTCGCCCATATGGGCGTGGCCAAGTCATTCCAGATCACCAACGTGTTCCCGCAGCTCACGACGCGCGAGAATATCCGTATCGGGCTGCAGGCGCTGGTGTCGCGCTACGACATGTGGCGTCCGCGTGCCCGGCATCATGAATTGATCGAGCAGGCCGACGCATTGCTGGCCTTGGTCGGGTTGTGGGAATCGCGGGCGCGGGCGGCCAGGACGCTGGCCCATGGCGAGCAGCGCGCGCTGGAAATCGGCATGGCGCTGGCGAGCCGGCCGCGACTGCTGCTGCTCGATGAGCCGACCGCCGGCATGAGTCCGGAGGAAACCCGTACCATGATGGACCTGATCGTGAAGCTCGCGAGTGAACGAACGGTCATTCTGGTCGAGCACAAGATGAAGCTGGTGCTGGGGATCAGCGACCGCATCCTGGTGCTCCACCATGGCGAGCTGCTGGCGGAAGGGACCCCCATGGAGGTGCGCAGGAACGAGGCGGTCAAACGGGTCTATCTCGGCCAGCGGGAGCACTGAGAAGATGTTGCAGGTCGACAATCTCAACGCCTGGTATGGCGCAAGCCACGTCCTGCAGGACATCACCATCGAGGTCGCCAAAGGCGAGATCGTCTGCCTGATCGGCCGCAACGGCGCCGGCAAGACCACGACCCTGAAGTCCATCATGGGGTTGATGGACCGGACACGGGGATCGGTCAAATTCAAGGGCAGGGAGCTCCTGAGCGAGCCCGCGCATGTCCGCTTTGCGCTCGGCCTCGCCTATGTGCCGGAGGAGCGGCGCATCGTGCAGGGGCTTTCGGTGCGCGAGAATCTCAGGCTCGGCCTCGTCGCCTCGCCCGAAAAGAAGCGGGAGGCGGAACGGATCGCCGGCATCGCCCGCATCTTTCCGCGGCTCGCCGAACGGCTCGACCAGGAAGCCGTGACGATGTCGGGCGGCGAGCAGCAGATGCTGGCGATCGCGCGCGCCATGATCGCGGGTCCCGATCTGATCATGCTGGACGAGCCGTCGGAGGGCATCATGCCGGTGCTGGTCGACGAGATGTTCGAACTGTTCCGCACCATGAAGGCGCAGGGCACGACGGTGTTGCTGGTCGAGCAGAACGTGGAGCTGGCATTGGACATCGCCGATCGCGCCTATGTGCTGGATCAGGGAGCTGTGGTGCATCAGGCCGCCGCGCGCGAACTCCTCGCCGACGACGAGATCAAGGAACGCTACTGCTCGGTGTGATCCGAAGTGTCATTCCGGGATGCGCCGCTTGGCGCAGGCCTCTCCTTCGTCATTCCGGGATGCGCCTCTTGGCGCAGGCCCGGAATCCATTGGACCGCAATGATCGCGGTGGGATGGATTCCGGGCTCGCGCCAAGATAAGAGGCACGCCCCGGAATGACGGCGGTGAATTTTATCGGTCCATCTCTATCCCGTCTGCACTTCCGACAGCTTGTAGATTTCGAGCGCGTCCGCACCGGCGCCGCGGGCTGCCTTGGCCAGCCTGAACAATTGTGCGGCCAGTGCCGACATCGGCACCGGGGTCGAGGTGGTGTGCGCCACGTCGACCACGGTATCGAGATCCTTCAGCATGGTCGAGATATGGCCGAGCGGTGGTGCGTGAATTCCCTGCACCATGCGCGGGACGAATAATTGCAGCGGGATGGAATCGGCAAAGCCGCCGGCCAGCGCTTCCGGCAAACGCCCGGCGTCGATCCCGGCGTTGACCGCGAGCCGTGTCGCTTCCGCAAGTACCGCCATGGCGCAGCCGACGATCACCTGATTGCAGAGCTTGGCGGTCTGGCCTGCGCCGATCGGGCCCATATGCGTGAGCCGTCGCGCCATCGACAGCACATGGGGCCGCACCCGCTCGATGTCGGCGGCATCGCCGCCGGCCATCACCGCAAGCGTGCCTTCTTCCGCGCCCATGGTGCCGCCGGAGACCGGCGCATCGATCCATCCCATGCCGTTGGCAGCCTTGAGCCGTGCGGCGATGGCACGGGCCGCGTCCGGATGGATCGACGAGAAATCGACGACGAGCTTGCCGGAGCCGGGCGTCTCCGCGACGCCGTCGCGGCCGAACACCACCGTTTCGACGGCGGCGGCGTCGGTGAGGCACATGAAGATGATGCCGGCGGCGGAAGCCGCGTCGCGCGGACATTTCCCGGCCTTGGCGCCGGCCTCGACCAGCGCAGCCGCTTTGGCGGCGGAGCGATTCCACACGGTGACGTCATGGCCCGCCTTGATCAGCCGTCGCGACATCGGAAAGCCCATCATCCCGAGCCCGAGATATCCGAGCTTTTCCGAATTTCCGTCGCCGATGTCAGCCATTTCGATTTCCCCTTTGCAGCCGAAATTCGCTCGGCCTGCCGGCCTACCATAGCCCCGTCCGGGTAGCCGACGAAAGGCGAGCGTAGGGATGGCTTGCCTGATCATTTGAACCATGAAAGGCTTGTTGCAAGTCGGTTTGGCTGAGTTCGCAGGCAGCGGGAAAGTGGAGTTGGAGTGATGCAATTGGCCTCGAAATGGATATTGGCGGCGGGCACGGCGGCCTGCCTGCTGGCCGGTGTAAGCGCGTCGCAGGCACAGCCAACGATCCGGGTCGGCTGGACCATCCCGGCAGAGGAATCGAAATACTGGATGATGCGCCGGCCGGCGGAATTCCCCGATCTCGGCAAGACCTACAATGTCGAATGGACTCAGTTCCAGGGCACCGCGCCGATGACCCAGGCGCTTGCCGCAGGTGCTCTCGACTGCGCGACCCAGGCGCCGCTGTCGCTGGCGAATGGCGTGGTCGGCGGAAATCTCAAGGCCTACATTGTGGCACAGCACGTCTTTGAAAAGCCCGGCGGCTTTTCGGTTTACTGGGCGGTCAAGGACGATTCCCCGATCAGGAAAATCGCCGACCTCAAGGGCAAGACGGTCGGCATTTCGGTGATCGGCGGCGGCACCTACGGGCCGTTCGCGATGCTCCTGAAGAAGAACGGCGTCGATCCGGAGAAGGACATCAAGCTGGTGGAGGTCGGCTTTGCCGTCTCCGAAGACGCGCTGCGCCAGGGCCGCGTCGACGCCGTGAACATGAACCAGCCCTTCGCCGCCCACGCCGAGGCCAAGGGCGGCACCCGCAAGCTGTTCTCGCTGTCCGAGGAAATGCCGAACATCGTCCACATCCTCGAAGCCTGCCGCGCCGACTTCGTCGACAAGAACCCGGACCTGGTGAGGGCCTATGTGCGCGATATCACGCTGGGCATGAAGAAGGCGCTCGCCAACCGCGATGAAACACTCAAGGTGGTCTCCGAAGTGCTGAAGGCGCCGATCCCGGTGCTCGACACCTATCTGCTCAAGGACAACGATTTCGGCAGGGATCCCGGCGCTGCGCCGAATTTCGAGGCCATCCAGAAGATGCTCGACATCTATCATCAGGCGGGAATGCTGCCGAAGATGGACGTCGCGCAGTTCAAGCACCCGACCATCGTGGCGCCCTTGCAGTAAGGGGAGCCACCGTCATTGCGAGCGAAGCGAAGCAATCCATCTGGCCGCGTCGGCGGAATGGATTGCTTCGTCGCTAGCGCTCCTCGCAATGACGGTTTCCGCGGGTTGCAGGCGCTGAGAGAAGATGCCCATGAAAAAGTGGCGATCGCGGGTGACGACCGACGGTCTCGATCGGGCGCCGCATCGCGCCTTCATGCGGGCGATGGGGCTCGACGATGCGGCCATTGCGAAGCCGATGATCGGTGTCGTCAGCATGAAGGGCGAGCAGACGCCCTGCAACATGACGCACGATTTCCAGGTTGACGCCGCCAAGGCCGGGATCGCCGAGGCCGGCGGCACGCCGCGCGAATTTGCGACCATATCGGTCTCCGACGGCATCAGCATGAATCACGAGGGCATGAAGTTCTCGCTGCTGTCGCGCGAATTGATCGCGGATTCGATCGAAGCCGTCGTCCACGGCCTCGCCTACGACGCCCTGATCGGCTTCGGCGGGTGCGACAAGACGCTTCCCGGCGTGATGATGGGAATGATCCGGTGCAACGTGCCATCGATCTTCATCTATGGCGGCAGTGCGCTGCCGGGACGTTTCGCGGGAAAAACCCTGACGGTGCTGGATTCCTATGAGGCCGTCGGCGGCTTCATGACCGGTGAAATCGGCCAGGCGACATTGGCGGGCATCGAGCGCAACTGCCTGCCGACGATCGGCGCCTGTGCCGGACAATTCACCGCCAACACCATGGCGATGGTTTCCGAGGCGATCGGGCTGACCATGCCCAACGTCTCGATGGTTCCCGGCGTCTATGCCGAGCGCGCACAGATCGCGCGCGAGGCCGGGCGGCTCGTGATGCAGATGCTGCAGCGGGGTGGCCCGCTGCCGCGCCAGATCGTGACGCGAAAATCGCTGGAAAACGGCGCGGCCATTGTCGCGGCTACCGGCGGATCGACCAACGCCGCGCTGCATCTGCCGGCGCTCGCCAACGAGGCTGGTCTGTCCTTCACCATCGACGATGTCGGCAAGGTCTTTGCACGGACGCCGCTGATCGGCAATTTGCGGCCGGGCGGCAAATATACCGCGAAGGACGTCTACGATATCGGCGGCACGGCCGTCGTCATTCGGGCGCTGGTCGAAAGCGGGCATATCGACGGCGATTGCCTGACCATCACCGGCCGCACCATTGCGCAAGAATACGGGCAAGCGAATGCGCCCGACGGTGAGATCATCTACCCGGTGCGGGCGCCGATCATGGCCGATGGCGGCGTCGCGGTGCTGAAGGGCAACCTTTGTCCCGATGGCGCCGTCATCAAGGTGGCCGGTCTCAAGAAGCTGGCCTTCGAAGGCACGGCGCGGGTGTTCGAGGATGAGGAACATTGTGTCGATGCGGTACGCCGTCGCGACTACGCGGCGGGAGACGTGCTGGTCATTCGCAACGAGGGTCCGGTCGGCGGTCCCGGCATGCGTGAGATGCTCGGCGTTACCGCGCTGATCTACGGGCAGGGGATGGGCGAGAAGGTCGCGCTCATCACCGACGGCCGCTTTTCCGGCGCCACCCGCGGCATGTGCATCGGCTATGTTTCGCCGGAGGCCTTCGTCGGCGGCCCGCTGGCGCTGGTCTGCGATGGCGACCGGATCAGCATCGACGCCGGCGCGCGCCGCATGGATCTCTTGATCGGCGACGACGAATTCGAGACGCGGCGGCGCGGCTGGACGCCGCGACTGCCGCGGCACCGCGCCGGCGCACTCGCCAAATATGCCCGCCTGGTCGGCCAGGCCCCCGGCGGCGCCGTCACCCATGACGGCGCGGCGGAATGGCCCTGGTTCGATTGAAGCGATCGCCGTCGACTCTCAACCCCGTCATTCCGGGGCGCGAAGCGAAGCGGCGCGAGCCCGGAATGACGAGGGAGAGAGCTGCGGCCAAGTGGCACGACGGGCAAGATTGCGCTTCACACCGACCCCAAATCAGTGGCTTAAGGGCGGCCGTCCCGTTCCGGCAAGAGGGGCGTTT
>DASUIA010000239.1:0-6439 GCA_036273255.1 Bradyrhizobium sp. | reverse complement strand
CAATCGCAAGAGCCGCCGAAACGGCCCTCCCCGCGCGCCGGCCCCGCGCGTCAACGGCGCGGTGCGTCCGAACCGATGGGCGGACACCTGCACCATCGAATCGACGGGGGGCAGCGAACGGCGGTTTGAGGCCGGCTAAGCTGCCTTCTTGCCTTCCAGATCGCTCCGCCACTCGCCCTTGGTTGCCAGCGAATTCATTCGGGCGCGATGGCTGAAAGCGGCCTGCCCGGCAGCGACATTCTCGGCTTTGCCAGACCACGCCTGTTGCGGCGCCGCCTGCAGCGCGCGGCCGTAGGAGAAGGTCAGTTTCCACGGCATCCCGCCGATCCGGTTCATGGCGTCGAGATGAGCAGTGGCATCTTCGTCCGACTGACCGCCCGACAGGAATGCAATGCCCGGCACGATCGCCGGCACGCAGGTTTTCAGCAGGCGCACGGTCTTCTCTCCAACCTCCTCGACCGAAGCCTGCCTAGGGCATTTCTTGCCCGAGATCGCCATGTTCGGCTTCAGGATCATGCCTTCGAGCGCCACCCGCTGGATCCGCAATTCCTGGAAAACCTTGTTGAGGACACGCTGGGTAACGTCGTAGCAGCGATCGATGTCGTGATCGCCATCCATCAGCACTTCCGGCTCGACGATCGGCACGATCTGGGCGGACTGGCACAGCGCCGCATAGCGGGCCAGCGCATGGGCGTTGACATGGATCGCGGTCCTGCTTGGAATGTCCTTGCCGATATCGATCACCGCACGCCATTTCGCGAACCGCGCGCCCTGCTTGTAGTAGTCCGCCAGCCGCGCGGCGAGCTTGTCGAGGCCGACCGTGACGAGTTCGCCGGGGCAATTCGGCAACGGCTGGGTACCCTCGTCGACCTTGATGCCGGGGATCGCACCCGCCTGCTCGATCAGCTTCACCAGCGGCGTTCCATCCTTGGCTTTTTGCCAGATGGTCTCGTCATAGAGGATGACACCGGAGATGCATTTCGACATCGCGTCCTTGGCACGGAACAGCATCTCACGATAGTCGCGCCTGGTGTCCTCGGTGGATTCAACCTTGATCGCATCAAACCGCTTCTTGATGGTGCCGGTCGATTCATCCGCGGCGAGAAGGCCCTTGCCCGGCGCAACCATGGCCCGCGCCACTTTGTTCAGGTCGGAAAGGTTCATCGCGGTCTCCTCCTGACTGTGAATTCTCTTGAATTGACAACGGTTCGGGGGCTAAACCGTTGCGCGCAGGATATGCAAAGCTGCTCGCCCGCTCAAGCCGGGACGGACTGGCCATGCGCGGCCATCAAAGCCGATTTCGAGGCAAAAACCCCGACAAGCCGAGGCTCTTTTGACGCCGGTTGCGCTCGGAGAATCCCTTTGAGGCTCCCGCGCCCCTTATACCAAGCCAAAAAAACGGGGCATGCTTGCTGGACAACAAGCCTACGGCGGCACTATGGCGCCACCATCTTCCTTTGCCTTCGCGTTGCAAGCCAGTTTTCGAAGCGCTGAACGACGACGAAGAAGACCGGCACGAAAAGCACGGCAAGGCAGGTCGAGGCGAACATTCCGCTGAACACGGTGATGCCGATCGATTTGCGCGCGCTGGCGCCGGCGCCGGTCGCGACCACCAGCGGCGCCACGCCGAGGATGAATGCGAACGAAGTCATCAGGATCGGCCGGAATCGCGCCCGAGCGGCCTCGATCGCCGATTTCAATAGCGGCTTGCGGTCGCGCAGGTGCAGCTCGAGCGCTACCTCGACGATCAGGATCGCGTTCTTGGCCGACAGCGCGATCAGCAGGATCAACCCGATCTGGGTGTACAGGTTATTGTCGATCCGCAATCCCGTCAGCACGGCCATCGGCCCGAGCAGCGACAGCGGTACCGCCAGGATCACGGAGATTGGCGCGTACCAGCTCTCATATTGTCCGGCCAACACCAGATAGACCAACAGCATGGCGAGACCGAAGACGTAGTAGATCTGGCTGCCGACCGCCTTTTCCTGATACGACATCGCCGTCCATTCGTAGCCGGTGCCGGCAGGCAAGGTCTTGCCGGCGATCTCCTCCATCAGCCCGATCGACTGCCCCGAACTGTAGCCCTGCGCGGGCAGGCCGATCACGGTCGAGGACGGGTAGAGATTGTACAGGCTGATCAGCGAGGGGCCGACCGCCGGGGTGATGGTCGCGAGCGTGCCGAGCGGTATCATGTCGCCCTGCTGGTTGCGAACCGTCAGATTCTCGATATCACGCGGCACCAGTCGGAATTGGGCGTCGGCCTGGGTATAGATCTGGAAGGTGCGGCCGAATTTGTTGAACTGGTCGACGTAGGAAGATCCCAAATAGGAAGCCAGCGTCGAAAACACCTGGTCGGTGGTGACGTGCAACGTCTGGGTCTTGATCCGATCCACTTTCACATCGAATTGCGGCACCATGGAACGGAACGGCGAACTCACCCGCTGCAGCGCGCTCTGGGTCTGCGCGCCAGCGACCACGGCATTGGTGATGGCCTGCAGCTTGGCGAAATCGGCGTTGCCGTCGCGCAGCTCGACCTGCATGGCGAAACCGGCGGCATTGCCGATGCCCTGGATCGGCGGCGGCGGAAGCACGATGATCCGCGCCTGCTCGACCTCCGCCATTTTCTGGTTCAACCCGACCACCAGCGAACGCAAATCCTCGCCCGGCCCGCGCGCGTCCCAGTCCTTGAGGATCAGGTAGGCCACGCCGCCATTGGCAAGGCTCGCGCTGTTGTCGAGGGCCGAAATCCCGGCAATGCCGATCACCTGCGCTACCCCGGGCGTCTTGCCGGCGATTTCGCTGACCCGATCGAGCACCTGCCGGGTGCGCTCGAGCGATGCGCCGTCCGGCAACTGCACGGCCGCCAGCAGGTAGCCCTGATCCTCGATCGGGAGAAAGCCGGTCGGCACCCGCGACAGGCCGTAGACGCCGATGCCGATCAGAATGAGGGCGATCACTGCCGAGCTACCGCTGTAGGCCACCATGCGGCCGATCAGTCCTGCGTAGCCGCGCTCGAGGCGCGCGTAGACTGCGTTGAAGGCGCGGTAGAACCGGTTGCGCCGTTCCATCGGAACCGCAGGGCGCAGCCATAGCGCGCATTGCGTCGGCTTCAGGGTCGCGGCGTTGACCGCGCTGAGCAGCGCGGTGGCGGCGATCACCAGGGCAAATTGCGCGTAGATACGCCCGGTCAGCCCCGGCAGGAAGGCGGCCGGCAGAAACACCGATATCAGCACCAGCGTGATGCCGATGATTGGCGCAAACAACTGATCCATCGCGCTGATTGCGGCATCGTGGCCGGACATCCCCTTCTCGATGTTGTGGGCCGCGCCTTCCACGACCACGATGGCGTCGTCGACCACGATACCGATGGCGAGCACGATCGCGAACAGCGTCGACAGGTTGATGGTGAAGCCCAGTGCGGCCATCGCCGCGAACGCGCCGATAATGGTGACCGGGACGGTGGTGGCCGGCACCAGCATGGCGCGCCAGTCCTGCAGGAAGACCAGGATCACGACCAGCACGAGAAAGCCGGCCTCGATCAGCGTCTTGTAGACTTCATGGACCGAGGCCGAGACGAATTTGGTGGTGTCGAATGGAACGTCGTATTTGATGTCCTGCGGAAATGCGACGGCGAGTTCCTGCATCTTCTTCTTCACCGCCTGCTCGACTTCGAGGGCGTTGGCGCCCGGCGACTGAAACACGCCGATGCCGGTCGCCGGCTTGTTGTTGAGCGAGAACATCTGACTGTAGGTCTGCGCACCGAGTTCGACCCGGCCGACGTCCCGCACGCGCGTCACATCGCCATTGCTGCCGGTCTTGACGATCACATTTGCGAACTCGGCGGCGTCGCTGAGCCGGCCGTTGACGTTCAGGGTGTATTGGAATGCCTGCCCGGGCGGTGTCGGCGGCATGCCGACCTGTCCTGCCGTGACCTGCTGGCTTTGCTGCTGGATCGCCTGAATGACATCCTGCGGCATCAGCCCGCGCACCTGCAGTTTGTCCGGGTCGAGCCAGATCCGCATCGAATACTGGCCGGCACCGAAAACCGTGACGTTGCCGACGCCAGGCAGCCGCGACAGTTCGTCCCTGATATTGATGGTGGCGTAGTTGCTCAGATACAGGCTGTCATAGGTCGACCCGGGAGAAGTCAGCGTGACGAACAGCAGAATGGCGGTCGAACGCTTCTGCACCGTGACGCCCTGCGCCTGCACCGATTGCGGCAGCGCCGACAAGGCGCTTGATACCCGGTTCTGAACCAGCACCTGCGCGAAGTTCAGGTCGGTCCCGATCTTGAACGTCACCGTGAGCGCGTAAGTGCCGTCGGCGCCGCTGTAGGACTGCATGTACAGCATGCCCTCGACGCCATTGACCTGCTGTTCGATCGGCAACGCCACGGTGTCCATGACCGCCTTGGCGCTGGCACCGGGATAGCGCGTCGTGACCTGCACGGTCGGCGGCACGACATCGGGATATTGCGCTACCGCCAGCCCGAACAGGGCCACGCCGCCGATCAGAATCATCAGGATCGCGATGACGTTGGAAAGGACCGGCCGTTCGATGAAGAATTTCGAAATCATGGCCAGCCTTATTTTGCCGACGCGGGGGACGGCTCGATTTGCTTCAGCTTGGGATCGACCTTTTGGCCGGGAATCGCGCGCAACAGGCCCGCGATCACGACCCGGTCGTCTGCCTTGAGGCCGCTCTCGATCACGCGCAAATCGCCCTCGATCGGCCCGGTCTGCACCTTGCGCTGCTCAACCACGTTGTCACCGGTCACGACCAGCAGGTATCGACCGGCCTGGTCGCTGCCCAGTGCCACGTCCGGTACCAGCAACGCGCCCTGCTGCTGATCGAGCGGCACGCGGACACGGACGAAATAACCCGGCAGCAGCACCCGGTCGGCGTTTGGCAGCACGCCGCGCACCGCCAGCGTCCCGGTCGACTGATTGACCGTCGGCGAGGCATAATCGAGCTTGCCGGTGTGCGGATAGCCGGTTTCGCTCTGCAATCCGACCTCGATCGGAAGTTGCTTGAGATCGCTGGCGGTCAACCCCTTGCGCGCCGCCTGGGCTCGTATCCGCAATACGTCCTGCTCATTGACGTTGAAGGTCACGTAGATCGGGTCGAGCTGCACGATGCTGGCAAGCTGGGTCGGCGAAGCGGCGCCGACCAGTTCGCCGACCGAGACGAGATGGGCGCTGACGATGCCGTCGAACGGTGCGGTGACATTGGTGTAGCCGAAATTGACGGCGGCGATCTTGGTGTTGACCTGGGCCTGCTGCAGGTTGGCCTGGGCGTTGTCGCGCGCCGAGGTGGATTGATCGAGAGTGGCCTGCGAGACCGCCTGCCGCGCGACCAGATCCGCCTGGCGCTTGTAGTCGGCCTCGGCCTGTTTCAGCGACGCCTGGGCGCCGGCTTCCGCCGCCTGCGCCTGCTCGAGCTTGAGCCGGTAGGTCTCGGGCTCGATCGTGAACAGTGTGGTGCCTTCCTTCGCGAAGGCACCGTCCTGATAGTTGATCGCCTGCAGCACCCCCTGCACCCGTGCCACCAGATCGACCGACTTGATCGGCGCGGTATTGCCGGTCGACTCCAGATAGCGGGTAATGGCGCGCTGCACGGGGAGTGCGACATCGACCGCCGCCGGTGGTGGCGGCACGAACGCGTTCTGCTCGCAGCCGGTCAAGAGCACGAAGGACAGGAGCGCGACGGCGGCGTGGAGGGCACCGTGAGGCGCGGTGCGGCGGTTGCGACCCAATTCCGCGGAGATCGGTTGACGCGCAGGCTTCATCCCCTTGCCCCAATTTTTTTGGTCACGCAGGCAAACCCCGCAACAGGAACTCATAACACAATCCATCCGCTGTGGAACCCGAAAGCAAATCCCGCCGCGCATCGATCAGGTCCGACTGCCACTCCGGATGAATTTTATTCTGCGGACTCAAAATCTTGGACAGAAATGGGACAAATTGACCGGGCCGCGCCGGCAAGCGGTCGGCCCGCGAGTCATGGCGTCGCGCTTGGCCCGGGCCGATCCGCAACAAGACGCCGCAGCTCCGCGCTGACATCAGCCTGCCATGGCGGATCGGCGCCGGGCCGCCCACAGGTAAAGGCCGCGCAGGACGCCGCGAACGACAATGCGCGGCGAAGATCGTCGGAATTCGCCTGCGCAAGCGCAGTGACCTCGATCCGCCCGATGGCGCGCAAGGCGAACAACAGCGCCGCCTGAAAGCTGTCGCCGGCGCCGATGGTGTCGACGACATCAACCGCCGGCGCCTTGACTTCGATCATGCCGGCGTTGCCGTGCCAGGCCTGAGCACCCCTGATTCCGCGCGTAACCACGACGAGGCTGACGCCTGCCGCGATCAGGGCTTGCGCCTTCCCCGCATAGTCGCTGTCGCCATAGAGAAATTCGAAGTCGACGTCCGACATCCGCACGATGTTC
>DASUIA010000238.1:0-3679 GCA_036273255.1 Bradyrhizobium sp. | reverse complement strand
CGCGGCCGGCCTTGGGCTTGCCTCGCTGACCTCGGGCACGGACTTCCTGGACAACAGCTCCGCGAACGCCCAGCTGACCAAGCTCTCGGCCGCCAGCAGCACGCTCCGCACCGAAGCGTCGGCCTTGGGTTCGAACCTCTCGATCGTGCAGATCCGTCAGGACTTCAACAAGAACCTGATCAACGTTCTGCAGACCGGTTCGTCGAACCTGACCTTGGCCGACACCAACGAGGAAGCGGCCAACAGCCAGGCGCTGTCGACCCGCCAGTCGATCGCGGTCTCCGCGCTCGCGCTCGCCAACCAGTCGCAGGCCAGCGTGCTGCAGCTGCTGCGCTGATACCGCGCGCGAAACGGCGAAAATCGAGAATGCAAACGGCGGGGGAAACCCCGCCGTTTCTGCTTTCAGATCGGGACTCACTCGGTTCTGGCCGGGCGCAGCGGCAGGTAACGATTCCTTAACCAATTTATTTAAACGGGGATTAACTATAATTTAAGCGTGCCTGCCTAGAAATGGAGACGGTCCACTAGGAAGGTTTGCCACAATGTCTGGTATTGTTCTTTCGGCATCGGTTCGCCAGAATCTGCTTGCCCTGCAGTCGACCGCGACGCTGCTCGCGAAGACACAAAACGACCTCGCCACCGGCAACAAGGTCAATACGGCGCTCGACAACCCGACCAATTTCTTCACCGCTCAGGGTCTCAACAACCGCGCGAGCGACATCTCGAATCTGCTCGACGCCATCGGCAACGGCGTCCAGGTGCTGCAGGCTGCCAACACCGGCATCACTTCGCTGCAGCAGCTGGTCGATTCCGCCAAGTCGATAGCCAACCAGGTATTGCAGACCACGGTCGGTTATTCGCCGAAGTCCACGGTTACCTCTAACGCGGCCCTTGGAGGCACCTCGGCCAACCTGGTGGACGGCGTCACCATCAAGAGCGGCGACGTTTTGGCGATCGCCGCGACCGGTGGTGGAACGGCGACCAGCATCACCTTCGGCGCCAACGAGTCGCTGGCTCAGCTGAACGCCGCACTGGCGCCCAACAACCTGAGCGCCAGTCTCGATAATTCCAACAAGCTCGTCATCACCACGACCAACGACGCAGCTTCGTCGACCATCGGTGCCGTTACCTATACCAACACCGGCGGCGGTACCGTGACATTCGGCGCCGTTGCCGCGCCGGTTGCCGACCCGGCCTCGCAAACCATTCGCGCCAACCTGGTCAGCCAGTACAACAACGTCATTGCGCAGATCACCACCACGGCGCAGGACGCATCCTTCAACGGCATCAACCTGCTGAACGGCGATGACCTGAAGCTGACCTTCGACGAAACCGGCAAATCCACGCTCAACATCACCGGCGTCACCTACGATGCGACCGGCCTGGGCCTGACCACACTGGTCGCGGGGACGAATTTCCTGGACAACAATTCGGCCAACGCGACCATCGCCAAGCTGACCAACGCGTCGAATGAGCTGCGCACGGAAGCCTCGACCCTGGGTTCGAACCTCTCGGTCGTGCAGATTCGCCAGGACTTCAACAAGAACCTGATCAATGTGCTGCAGACCGGGTCGACCAACCTGACGCTCGCCGACACCAATGAGGAGGCGGCCAACAGCCAGGCACTGTCGACCCGCCAGTCGATCGCGGTCTCCGCGCTCGCGCTCGCCAACCAGTCGCAGGCCAGCGTGCTGCAACTGCTGCGGTAAGACCGGCAAGCCATCGACGACAGGCAAGACGGCGGGAAAATCCCCGCCGTTTTCGTTTGGCGCGGTGCCGACGGGCAGGCACCACCTGAAATTGCGAGACACGTAAAAATACTGAAGCCCCCGCTAACCATATTTTAAAGGCAACCACGTACAAAAACCGGGTACTTTCGTCGTGTTCTCAAGCGTCTGGTCCGGTGTTCTGAATGTCTCATGCCGCCCAAGCCTATGTTCGCACCTCTCAAACGACGGGGTCACCCCGGGAAATAGAGGCACAGGCGCTGCTCAAGGCGGCAAGGCAGCTGCAGGACGTCCAGGCCAACTGGAAGGGGCCGGACCGCAATCTGCACAAGGCGCTGCTGTTCAACCGCCGGCTGTGGTCGATCTTCCTCACCGAAGCCGAAGCCAGCGAGAATCCGAACTCGCTGGAAGTCCGTCAGAACATCGCCAATATCGGCATCTTCGTGCTGAAGCAGACCATCGAGATGCAGATGGATCCGCATCCCTCGAAGCTCAAGTCGCTGATCGACATCAACTGCAACATCGCCGCCGGCCTCGCCGGCCGCGGCTAGAAGCTCACGCCAGCCGGTCGGTCGGAACGACGCGCGGCGGCGCGCCGCGCGACAGATCGAGCGCGTGGAAATAGGCGCGGCGCCGCAGCACCGCATCGTCGGGATATTGCGTCACCACCTCGTCGGTCTTTTCGTTGACGACCTGATAGACCATGGCGCCCGCATCGCGGTCGAAATAGGCCTGGTGCGAGACGAAGTCCTCGACCACGTCGATCGGATCGCTGCGCACGGGCGTGGACGCATCCGCCGCGGTCACGCTCTGGCTTGCCGGCAACTCGGTCGGAACGGCGTTGCCGGCCGCCGGGCTGAACGGAGGGACGATGGGCGAAGGGGCCGGCGACCCCACCGGCCTGATGCTGAAATCTGTGCTCATGGCAGCCCTCCTGGCGCCGCTTTGCAGAGACAAATCCCAACCCGATCCCGCCGGCAATATTGGCGCGCAGACTTCAATGCTTTGTTAGAGAACGCGATGAATCGCGCGCTGCCACGGCCGCGCGATTTTGATGAAAATTGTAAATGCCGCGACCTTTTTGTTTGCGCATGATCTTTTCGGAAAACCGCTGCACACTTTTCCGGATCATGCGCTAGAGCGAGCGGCTGACCGACAGCGGCGTGATGTGGCGCGGCGAGGGTGCTGCGCGCTTGCCGGCCGCGGTATAGGTGTTGGGCATGCTGCGCCGCTGCATCTCGGTGTTGACGCCGCGCACGATGCTTTCGGAGACCGCATGCGCGGTGGCGAGCACCGTGAGGTTGATCTGCAGCATCGAGCGGAACAATTCGTGGTGACGATGCAGCGTCTTCAACAGCTCGGGCGCGGCCTGCGCCAGTTGCGTCTCGCTCGCCTTGAGCTGGCCGGCCGCGTTGACATAGGTTTTCGACAGCTCCGCCTTGCGCGGTTCTGATGTCATGGCCTCGCGCAGCTTGCCGGCGCGCACCAGCTCGGTCTCGCGCTCGATCACCGCAAGCAGCGCGCTCATCGCATCCATCAAGGTCTCGGCGAGCTTGCGCGCCGCGGCCGGCGTCGCGGCGACCGGGGAGGGGGATGGTGTCTCGCGGCGTTGCGCGGTCGGGTTCATGCCGTCTTCCCCTGGTTTGCACTCCTGGATTGGGTCAGGATCAGCGTGCGATAGACTTCGTTCGCGATCCCGACTCCGCCGGTCCTGGCGAACTGCCTGGAATATTGCTCGGTCAGCATCGAGCGCCAAACGCCGGTGCCCGGCGTATCTCCGAACGGGCCGTCGCCCTTGATGCCGCTGGTCATCTGCGAAAACATCGAGTTGAGGAACAGCGCCTCGAAGTCCTGCGCCTTCGCGCGGGTCTTCGCCTGCATTTCCGGCGAGACCTTCGTCAACGCTTCCGTGAGTTGCGGATCGTTGCGGCCGTTGCCGCGCGGCGCGTGGT
>DASUIA010000237.1:0-4877 GCA_036273255.1 Bradyrhizobium sp. | reverse complement strand
ACAACGGCGCCACCTGGAGCGATCCTGTTCAGGTCAATTCGACAAGCGACGTAGGCAGCCAGTTCTTGCCAAGCATCGCGCTCGATGAGAGTAGCGGTACGCTGGCGCTCGGATGGTACTCGGCGTCCGGCGATCCAGGAGACGTGAAGAGTCAGTTTGTGATCGCGGCCAGCGAAGATGGCGGCGCGACCTTCTCGCCCGTCACAGTCGCGAGTCTCGGCAGCTCCGACGCGACAGATCCGAAACTCGACGATTCCGGACAGTTTAACCAATTTGGCGATTACACCGGCATCGCATTTGTCGGCGGCATTGCCGCGGCCGCATTGGCAGATAATTCGGCCGAGCTCGGCTCCATTCCAGATCGACCAAATTTCGACATTGCCGAGGCGCGGCTCGGCATCGCGCAGGTCGCCGATGCTCCACTGACCGACGGGCAGGCGCTCGATGTCAGCCCGCAAGAGGGCGAGAACTTCAATGAGAAGGTGGCGAGCTTCAAGGACAGCGACCCCGGCGCAAAGGCATCCGATTATTCGGTGACGATCGACTGGGGGGACGACAACAAGAGCTCCAGCAAGGACGGATCGATCACGGTCGAGGCGAACAGCGCAGGCGGCTTCGACATTACTGCGAGCCATGCCTACGATGAGGAAGGCTCGTTTGACGCCGTCATCACCGTGCTCGACCGCGCCGGCGCCTCGATCAAGGTCACTAACACCATCGAGGTGGACGATGGCCAGCTCACCGCGGCCGGTGTCGATTTCAAGCCGCTCGAGAGCCAGGACTACCGCGGCGTGGTCGCAACTTTCACGGACGAGGACCCGGACGGTGCCGTTCCCGACTATACCGCGCGCATCGACTGGGGCGACGGCACGATCAGCGACGGCGTGATCACCACGGCCGGCAGCGCGAGCCTGGCATACGACCCCTCAGGCACAATCTACGCGATCGGGAATCTGAACGATCAAGCGGATCCCAACAATCCGGACAACGGTACGCCGTACCTATTCTCGGCGAACGCATTTCAGAGCGGCGGGCCTATCTTCACCCCGGTGATGAAACTCGGATCGGGCTTCAACGGCGGGCTCGCATTCGTCCAGAATTCGTCGGTGCAGGTCGGCACCAATGGCGCCGAGCTATTCGCAATCCGCAACGACGATGCCGGGACCTCCTCTCTTTACCAGATCAACCTCCAGACGTTCGATGGTGGGGCGCCGGTCCCCGGCGGCAGCACGCTCACGCACCTGTTCGACATCGGGCATGGGTTCACAGGTGGCCTCGCGATCGACTCTACCAATGGCGGGTTCTACGCCATCGCGCGCGACGACATCGGCGCCTCCACGTTAGAGCGCATCGACGTCAATGGCGCCGTGACCGCAGTGGCGGCTTTAGGCAATACGATCTTTTCCGGTCTCACCTACACCGGCGCAGGTTTCACGGCGATCGGCAGCGACGCCGACGGGCTGTCGAGTCTCTATCGCATCACTCCGGACGGCACCGCCTCGCTGGATCTGCCCCTTGGCCAGGGATTCTCGGGCGGGGTTGCCTTCGTTCCCAACTCGTTCACCCTTGAATACTTTGCGATCCAGGGCGGCGGCGACGGATCGGCGACATTCTACGACATCATCCCCGCGCTTGGATCTGTGGTCGCGACGGGGGCCGTCGGCGTTCAGTTCACTGACGGCTTCAATGTTCTCGGCGGTCCGCACAGCTACGGGGCGGCCGGTCAGTCCTCGGTCAGCGTGCTCATCAAGGACCACGGCGGCAGCTTCATCACCGCCGCGAGCAGCGCGACCGTGGTCGATCCGCCGCCGGTGGTGCTGAGTTCTGCCACGATCACCGACGGCGTCTTCCCCGGCATTCAGACCGGATCGCTGACATTGGCATCGTTCACGGTGCCGGGCGGACTCGAGACTGGGCCGGCCGATTACAGTGCGACCATCAATTGGGGCGATGGCACGTCCGATCCGGGCACGCTCACGATCTCCGGCGACACCATCGCGGTCTCTGGGCAGCATATCTATGGCTTCACGACGAGTGGAATCCTCCATCCGACTGTCACGCTCAACGACGACACCGGCGGATCGGCGACGGCGAACGACACAGTCTTCGTCGCACCAGACGTCTCAGGAGAGATGAGTGAGATCGGCACCGCGCCGATCTTCAACCCGGCCACCGGTCTCTTCTATGCCGACCTCACGGTCACGAACGACAGCACCGCTCCCATTACTGGGCCGCTCTATGTGATGCTGCAGGGCCTTCCGACCGCAGTGACTCTGACCTCGTTCACGCAAACCGACAGCCGCGGCGATCCGTGGCAAAAATTCGATCAGAGCAGCCTTGCGGCTGGCAATAGCCTCGCGGACATCCAGCTCGTCTTCGCCGATCCGAACGGTGTTCCCATCAGTTACACCACCAAGGTCTTCGATGGCATGGCGGCGGATCCGGCTTTGGCATTCGAACCGAATGTCGGCCAAGCGGACTCTTCCGTGTCATTCATTGCCCACGGTCCTGGCTTCGAGGTCGGCCTGGCTGGCGATCACACCGCGCTGTTGCTCGCCGGCAGCGGCCAGAGCGCTGGCGCGGCGGCGCTCATGTCGTGGGTCGGCGGCAATCCGTCGCCACAGGCGATCCCGCTCGACCTGCAGCCAGGCGTGAGCAACTACCTGCTCGGCAATCAGAGCATCGATGGCGTCGCCCATTACGGGCGCGTGATGTTCGCCTCGGTCTATGACGGCATCGACCTTACCTACTATGGCCATGCTGGACAGCTCGAGTTCGATTGGACCGTCAATCCTGGTGCTGACCCCTCCGCGATCGCCATGCGGTTCGACGGCGTGGAGAGCATGCGGATTGACGACGCCGGCAACCTGCATCTGGCGACTGCCGCCGGCGACCTGATGGAGCGGGCACCAATCGCCTATCAGATGATCGGCGGCCAGCGCGAAAACGTGAGCGCAAGCTTTGAGATGCGCCCAGACGGCACCGTCGGCTTTGCAGTAGGCGCGCACGACGCGAGCGCAGCGCTCGTCATCGACCCGGTACTGGAGTTTGCGACCTATCTCGGCGGCTCGGACCCCTATAGCAACCCCTATCTCTTCAACACTCCCGATGTTGCAAGTGCCGTAGCGGTCGACGCGCAGGGCAATTCCTACGTTGCCGGCTACACTTATTCGCCCGACTTCCCCACCGTGAATGCGTTGCAGACGCAACCTACCGCGGCGTTTACGAGCGACGCCTTCGTCACGAAGTTCGCGCCCGACGGGACGGTCCTTTTCTCGACCTATCTGGGCGGTGGGATCGGCGCGCCTGCCTTCCCGTTTGGGCCGCCAAACAACGGATTTGGCACACAGGCGCGGGCTATCGCAGTCGATGCGGCGGGCGACATATTCATAGCGGGCTCTACGGACGCGCAGAGCTTTCCGCTTTTAAATCCTGTCGTTTCGGCGGGTGCGGAGGGCTTCCTCACGGAGTTCGCCTCGGATGGCGGAAGCTTGAAGTTCTCAAGCCGGCTGCCGGGCTTCGAGGCCCCCAATGCCATAGCGGTGGACGCACTGGGCAATGTTTACGGGACTGGCGGCGGATTAGACTTTAACAGCGGCGCCAGCGGCTTCGTGTGGAAGATCGATCCGGCTGCGGCCATGATCGACTATAGCGTGTCGCTCGCGGACGCTGAAGGCGCAAGCATTGCGGTCGACGCCCATGGCCAAGCCTATATTGCCGGAACGGCCGATTCTGCATTTCAGACTGTTAACGCGCTACTTCCCACGTCCAGTGAGGGTTCTTTAGCAGCGTTCGTCGCTAAGCTGACCGACGATGGCTCAATCCTGTTCTCAACCTATCTCACGACGGGCCCCTCATTCTCCGAGGCCAACGCAACCGGAATCGCGCTCGGACCCGCGGGTGAGATCGAGGTTGTCGGCGATACGCAGTCATCCGATCTGCTGGTTGCCAACGGACTGCAGACCGCACGCCAGGGGCTCGAAGATGGCTTCCTAATCAAGCTCACCAATGATGGCAGCGAAGCTCTCTACGGCACCTATATCGGCGGCAATGTCACGGTGAACGGCGTCGCGGTCGATGCGCAGGGCCGCACCTACCTAACCGGAGAGGGATTCGAATATGCGGGTCCGCCAGTGCTGCCGACGATCAACGCATTCCAGCCAACCTTCCAGCCGGATTTTTATGCGCCCAGCAGCGGCTTTGCTGGAGCCCTCGCAGCCGACGGCAGCGGCTTCGATTACCTGACCTGGGGGATTGGCGCCAACGCCATGGCGGTAGCCGTCGATCCATCCGGCGACGCCACGTTTTTGGGCGAGCAGGGCGGGGCCGCGGACCTAACCTCGCCTGGCGAATTCGACATTCCCACTACACCCGGCGCGTTCCAGCCGCTGCCTGCGGGTGGAGGCAGCAACATCTTTGTCGTCCGAATACTGCCCGGCGATACGGGCACGGTTACGCTGCGCAACGTTCCGGTGCAGGCGGTCGAGGGCCAGCCGTTCACCGATACGGTGGTGGCCGCCTTCACAACGACCGGCAGCGAAACGGCAAGCCAGTTCACCGCTTCAATCGATTGGGGCGACGGCACGTCCTCGCCGGGAAAGATCGTCGGAGACTTCCAGAGCGGCTTCCGCGTGCTAGGGAGCCATGTCTATGACATGCCTGGTACGTCGGCTTTAGCTGTCACGCTCTATGATTCGCAAGGGAGACCCGTTGGCGTCTCCAGCAGCGATGCTGCGGCCGCGGCCTCGGGCAGCGTGCACTATCACGTCTCGCTCGACACCAGTGCGTTTGCCGGAACCGACGGGCAGCTGGCGATCCAGTTCAACCCGGGTGCAATCCCGGGCGCGCCCAACGCCCAGGCGCTGATCAGCCACCTC
>DASUIA010000236.1:0-9159 GCA_036273255.1 Bradyrhizobium sp. | reverse complement strand
AAGCCTTTTCAGTAGCCCGCGCCGGCGGTGGAATGCCGGTAGAGACCAAAAAAGCCCGATCCGTCGTTGCTTTAAGTCGCGTCCCCCGTTGAGAGCGGGGTGCGCCGGTTCGCCTCCGGCTGCCAGTCACGGTTGCAAGGGAACGAAGAGACCTTCAACGGCATCTCTTGAGAGAGATGCTGGCCTCTCGAGTCAGAACCGACCTGAGCGACCCTCGGCACTTCATCCCTTGGCGGCTGTCCGGCCTCTTGTCCGGATACCTACCGACTGACACACGACCACAGGCACGTGCGAAATTGGGCAAAAATGCAAATAAGCGTTTTGAGTCAGCGGCGCAACATTTTTTTTGCGCGGAGGGGAATTTTCCCGCGCGCTTGTGCGCAAAGCGCCGCTCAAGGTGAACGGTTGTTAAGTTTGCTTAACGACGCGTAAGCATTTGAGGCCTGCGGCACACGGCTTTCCTGGTGCCAGCGCGCTAGAAGCGGCGTGTGAACGGCTCGATGCGTTGCGCGGTGCGGACGAACGCAATCATGACCAGGACGCCGAGCGCAAACAGCACCGCCTGCACGATGTGCGCGCCGGTGTTGTCGAGGCCGAGCAGAATCGCGAGCGCCCAGCCGCCGGCGAAGGCCGCGCCGAACACCTCGGCGCTGATCAGGATCGCCGCGCTGATGACGGTGATGACGCTCGGCCACTGAATTTCGCGGGCGGCATGCGGTGAAGGCTCTATGCTCATCGGTCCAGTCCTGTTCAAGGCGCGCAATCTCACCGAAAAGGCCCCTTCTATCAAGCGCAAAAGGCCCAAAAAAGCCTCAGCGCGTGATATAGATTGGGCGGTCCATACGTGGTGGAAAAACGGGAATTGCGATGTCGGAAACCCTGGAAACGGCGGCCGCCTTGCGGAGCCCGGCGAACCCGCTTCTGAAGGCGTGGCAGACCCCGCTGGAAACCCCGCCATTTTCGGAAATCGCAACCGAGCATTTCCTCCCCGCCTTCGAGCAGGCCTTCGCCGATCATTCGGCCGAGATCGCCGCCATTACCCACGATCCCTCCGCGCCGGACTTCCCCAACACCATCACCGCGCTGGAGCGCTCGGGCAAGCTGCTCGCCCGGGTGTCGGCGGTGTTCAACGATCTGGTGTCGGCGCATTCCAATCCGGCGCTGCTCGAAATCGACAAGGAGGTATCGCTGCGAACGGCCCGGCACTGGAATCCGATCATGATGAACGCCGTGCTGTTCGGCCGGATCGCATGGTTGCACGAAAACCGCGCGACGCTCGCACTGACCGGCGAGCAGATGCGGCTTTTGGAGCGCACCTATACCCGTTTCCATCGTGCTGGCGCCGGCCTCGGCGAGACGGCCAAGCAGCGCATGGCGGAGATCAACGAACGGCTGGCGCATCTCGGCACCGCGTTCAGCCATCATCTGCTCGGCGACGAGCAGGAATGGTTCCTGGAACTCGGCGAGACCGACCGCGACGGCCTGTCGGAGAGCTTCGTCGCGGCAGCGAGCGCGGCCGCCGAGGAGCGCGGCATGGCCGGCAAGGCGATCGTGACGCTGTCGCGCTCGTCGGTCGAGCCGTTTCTGAAGAGTTCGGCCCGGCGCGACCTGCGCGAGAAGGCCTACAGGGCCTTCACGGCGCGCGGCGACAACAACAATGCCAACGACAACAACGCCACCATTGTCGAGATCCTGAGCCTGCGCGAGGAGCGCGCGAAGCTGCTGGGCTTCCCGACCTTCGCCGCCTACCGGCTGGAGGATTCGATGGCGAAGACGCCGGAGGCGGTGCGCGGCCTGCTGGAGCGGGTCTGGAAGCCGGCCCGCGCCCGGGCGCTCGCGGATCGCGATGCCCTGCAGGCGCTGGTCGCGGAGGAGGGTGGCAATTTTGCGCTGGCGCCATGGGACTGGCGCTTCTATGCCGAGAAGTTGCGGCAACGCCGCGCCAATTTTGATGACGCCGCGATCAAGCCCTATCTGTCGCTCGACCACATGATCGAGGCCGCGTTCGACTGCGCACGCCGGCTGTTCGGCCTCAGCTTCTCCGAGCGCCGGGATATCCCGGTCTGGCACCCGGACGTCCGGGTCTGGGAAGTCAGGGACCGCGAGGGCCGGCATCAGGCGCTGTTCTATGGCGACTACTTCGCCCGACCCTCGAAGCGCTCGGGCGCCTGGATGACCTCGCTCCGGGACCAGCAGAAGCTCGACGGCGATGTCGCGCCGCTGGTCATCAATGTCTGCAATTTCGCCAAGGGGGCCGAGGGCGCGCCATCCCTGCTGTCGCCCGACGATGCCCGCACCCTGTTCCACGAATTCGGCCATGGGCTGCATGGGATGCTCTCGGACGTCACCTATCCCTCGTTGTCCGGCACCAGCGTGTTCACCGATTTTGTCGAATTGCCCTCGCAACTTTACGAGCACTGGCAGGAACAGCCGCAAGTGCTGCAGCAGTTCGCCCGGCACTACCAGACCGACGAGCCGCTGCCGGACGATCTCCTGCAGCGCTTCATCGCCGCCCGCAAATTCAACCAGGGGTTCGCCACGGTGGAATTCGTCGCCTCGGCCCTGATCGACCTCGAATTCCACACCCAGCCGGCCTCGGCAAGCCGCGACGTGCGGGCGTTCGAGCGGAACGAGCTGGAGAAAATCGGGATGCCGGCGGAAATCTCGCTGCGGCACCGGCCGCAGCAGTTCGGCCATATCTTCTCCGGCGATCACTATGCGGCCGGCTACTACAGCTACATGTGGTCGGAAGTGATGGACGCCGACGCATTCGGCGCCTTTGAGGAGGCCGGCGACATCTTCGATGCGGCGGTCGCCAAGCGCCTGCACGACGACATCTATTCGTCGGGTGGCTCGCGCGATCCGGAAGACGCCTATGTCGCCTTCCGCGGCCGCGAGCCGGAGCCTGACGCATTGCTCCGCCGCCGCGGCCTTCTGGAAGCACCGGAGGCGGCCTGAGCTTTAAGGAGATGGACGTCTAGATCGGCAGGTGGTCGCGGATCGCGGGCAGGAAGAAGATGGCAATGTTGATTGCCAGCCCGACGGTCCACAGGATCGAACGCAGCGTCGGCCGGTTGCCGAGATAGGTGAAGACATAGGCTATTCGCACGATCAGAAACAGCACCGCCAATTCATCAATCAGCCGCTGCGGGCCGCCACGAAATTCCGCCAGCAGCACCGCGACCGCGAAAAACGGAAAGGCCTCGATGCCGTTCTGGTGGGCGCCCAGCGCGCGGGCCCGGATCGGGTCCTGATAAAACGCCGGGTCGCGCGGCCTGGCATTGTCAAAGCCGCGGAACCCGATCCACTTGATCGACGCGATCGTCAGCAGATAGAGCATCAGCGTTCCGAAAATGCACCATTCGGCAGCCGTCATGGCTTTCCCCCGACGCATGGCAACGCGTGATTCTATAGCGTTTTCGAGCGAAGTGGATACCGGTTCGCGTGAAGAAAACGCGTCAAAACAGGTAACTAAAGCCCGGTTCTGATTCAATCAGAACCGAACAGGCTTTAGCGAAACCGTCATCGTCTTGACAAGGATGGTGCAACGCGCGAAGCCACCAGCGTCATGACAGCGATCCTTCCGATCGATACTGCCAAGCCCGCGGCCGGGCCGGCCGCGAAACGCATCGGCGTGCTGCTGGTCAATCTCGGCACGCCCGACAGCGCGGATGCACAGGGGGTGCGGGTCTATCTCAGGGAATTCCTGTCCGATCCGAGGGTGATCGAAAACCAGGGGCTGCGGTGGAAGCTCGTGCTGCACGGCATCATCCTGCGCATCCGTCCGGCGCGCAAGGCGCGCGATTACCTCAAGATCTGGAACACCGAGCGGAACGAGTCTCCGCTCAAGACCATCACGCGCGCCCAATCCGACAAGCTTGCCGCGGCGATAGCTGAGCATGGCGACGTCGTGGTCGACTGGGCGATGCGCTACGGCAACCCGTCGATCCGCTCCGGCATCGACGCCCTGGCGGCGAAGGGCTGCGACCGCCTGCTGGTGGTACCGCTGTATCCGCAATATTCGGCCGCGACCTCCGCCACCGTGTGCGACGAGGTGCTTCGCGTGTTGAGCGGCATGCGGGTGCAGCCGACGCTGCGGGTGACGCCGCCTTACTACGACGATCCGGATTACATCGAGGCCCTGGCGGTCTCGATCGCCGCCCATCTCGCGACGCTGCCGTTTCAACCGGAACTGACCGTGGTCTCGTTCCACGGCATGCCGCAGCAATACATCGACAAGGGCGATCCCTATCAGGCGCAGTGCATGGCAACGACCGAGGCGCTGCGCAAGCGCATGGGCCTCGATGCGTCCAAGCTGATACTTACGTTCCAGTCGCGCTTCGGCTTCGGCCAATGGCTGCAGCCATACACCGACAAGACCATTGCGCGACTGGCAAAGGACGGCGTGCGGCGCATCGCCGTCGTGACCCCGGGATTCTCCGCCGATTGCCTGGAGACGCTGGAAGAAATCGCACAGGAAAATGCCGAGATCTTCACGCACAACGGCGGCGAACGGTTCGCCGCGATCCCCTGCCTCAACGACAGCGACCCCGGCATGAATGTGATCCGCAAGCTCGTGATGCGCGGGCTGCAGGGCTGGATCTGACAGCCGGCAACGGCGCTCGGGATGCCGACGCGCGAGGCCAGGGAGCCGCTAAACATATTGGCCGGCGGCTGTTTGCAGATCTGGCGGCGCGTAAACTTCATCCTAGCTATGATTGGAAAAAAGCCGGCTGAACCCGCGCCGTCGTTGCGCCGACAAAATGAGGCTGCGCGCAGGTCCGGCAGACTGGCTTTGGAGGATTTATGAACGGCTTCGATATTTTCGCGATTGCCCTGGTGCTGCTGGTCGTTGTGACGCTGTTTGCCGGGATCAAGACCGTCCCACAAGGCTATGACTGGACCATCGAGCGTTTCGGCAAATACACCCGCACGCTGGCGCCGGGGCTCAATATCATCGTGCCCTATTTCGACCGCGTCGGACGCAAGATGAACATGATGGAGCAGGTGATCAACATTCCCGAGCAGGAAGTGATCACCAAGGACAACGCCACGGTGACGGTGGACGGTGTCGCGTTCTTCCAGGTATTCGACGCGGCCAAGGCAAGCTACGAGGTCGCCAATCTCAACCAGGCGATCATCGTGCTCACCATGACCAACATCCGGTCCGTGATGGGTTCGATGGACCTCGACCAGGTGCTGTCGCATCGCGACGAGATCAACGAGCGGCTGCTGCGGGTGGTCGATGCCGCGGTGTCGCCCTGGGGGCTCAAGGTCAACCGCATCGAGATCAAGGACATCGTGCCGCCCGCCGACCTCGTCGAGGCGATGGGACGCCAGATGAAGGCCGAGCGGGTCAAGCGCGCCGACATCCTGCAGGCCGAAGGCCAGCGGCAATCGGAAATCCTGCGCGCCGAGGGCGCCAAGCAGGGTCAGATCCTGCAGGCCGAGGGCCGCCGCGAAGCCGCCTTCCGCGACGCCGAAGCGCGCGAGCGATCCGCCGAGGCCGAGGCCAAGGCGACCCAGATGGTCAGCGAGGCCATCGCCAAGGGCGATGTCGCCGCGCTGAACTATTTCATCGCCGACAAGTACATCAAGGCGTTCGGCCAGTTCGCGGATTCGCCGAACCAGAAGATCATCATGCTGCCGGTCGAGGCGATGAGCATGCTCGGGTCGCTGGCCGGCATCGGCGAGATCGCCAGGGCCACCTTCGGCGAAAGCGCGGCATCGGCGCAGGCTGCCGCGCGCCGTTCGTCGGTGCCCAGCACCACGCCGAGCCCGCCGGCGGCGCCGTCACGGTGAACGGCAGGAGGGGCACGCGATGAGCGAGATGTTTTCCACGCTCGGCACCTGGAACTGGCTGATCTTCGGCATCATCCTGATGGCGCTGGAACTGGTCGCGCCCGGGGTGTTTCTGTTCTGGCTCGGGCTTGCTGCGCTGCTTGTGGGACTGCTGTCATTCGCTTTTCATCCATCCTGGCAGGCCCAGATCCTGATGTTTGCCGTGTTCGCGGCTGCGGCGGTGCCGCTGTGGCGCCGCCTCGCGCGTGGCAGCCAAGCGGCCAGCAAGAGCCATCCGTTTCTCAACAAGCGGGCGGACGCTTTGGTCGGCCGGGTCTTCACCCTGGAAAAGCCGATCATCGACGGGGCGGGCACGGTGCGGATCGACGACACCATCTGGCGGGTCGCCGGGCCCGATACGCCGGCCGGCAGCCGGGTCCGGATCGTGCAGGCCGACGGTGCCAGCCTGACAGTGGCGGCGGCCTGATCTCAGCTTGCAACCGTCATTGCGAGAAGCGACAGCGACGAAGCAATCCCGTCTCCGGCATTACGCGCGATGGATTGCTTCGTCGCAAGGGCTCCTCGCAATGACGGTGGAACGACGCCGTGTCATGCCACGCCGGCGCGCAGCACGTCGTGGACATGGACGATGCCGATCGGCTTGCGGCCTTCGGCGACGATCAGGACCGTTACCGCGGGTTTGGACGAATTGATGGTGTCGAGCACCTCGGTGGCGAGCATGCCCGGCGCAATGGTCCGCGGATTTTTCGTCATGACGTCATCGACCATGGCCGTCATCAGGTCGGGCCGCATGTGACGGCGCAGATCGCCGTCGGTGATGATCCCGGCGATGTCGCCGTTACGGTCGACGATGCAGACGCAGCCGAAACCCTTCGATGACATCTCGACCAGCGCGTCCGACATCCTGGCACCGAGCGGCTTGGTCGGGATGGCCTCGCCGGTGTGCATGATGTCGCGAACGAATTTCAGCATGGCGCCGAGCTTGCCGCCGGGGTGGAAGTGGGCGAATTCCACCGAGGTGAAGCCGCGGCCCTCCAGCAGCGCGATCGCCAGCGCATCGCCCAGCGCCAGCAGCATCAGCGAAGAGGTGGTGGGTGCGAGATTGTGCGGACAGGCTTCGCGCGCCTTGGGCAGAGTGAGCGCGACGACGGCGGCCTTGCTCAGGGTGGATTCGGATTCCGCCGTCATGGCGACCAGCGCGATCCGAAACCGCTTGGCGTAGGTGATGAGGTTCTTCATCTCCGCCTGCTCGCCGGACCAGGACAGCGCGATGATCACGTCGTCGACGGTGATCATGCCGAGATCGCCGTGGCTTGCTTCGGCGGCGTGGACGAAGAAGGCGGGGGTTCCGGTCGAGGCGAGGGTGGCGGCGATCTTGCGCGCCACATGCCCGGACTTGCCGAGCCCGGTGACGATCACGCGACCCTTCCCCTCGCGGATCAGGTCGACGGCGGCGGCAAACGCCGTTCCGAGCGGTCCCTGCAATGCCGCGGCGATCGCGGCGATGCCGCTGCCCTCGGCATCAAGCGTGCGCAGCGCCGATTGAACGGCCGCGTTCGCGGGGTCGGGACCGGATGATTTTGCCATCAGCGGTTTCGATTTGGCCATGTCTCGATCCAGGGAGGCGGGCAGGTGAGCCCGGGCCTTTTCCTAGCATGACCCGATCGGCGATGCGACGCGCGCGGCAGCGTTCTCAACGGCTCCTTAACCATAATTGTTTTAACTCCGTTAACGACGTTTTCCATGGGTCGTACTCCCGCGTGGTTGGAACTCGATCGGCAAGCGTATGACTTCGTTGGAGTATTTTCATCGTGATGTCGGGTCCAGCCGAGGGCCGTCGCAGCCGCGCGCCGATGCTCCGCGCGCTGTTGCCATGCCTTGCGCTCGTCGTGTGGGACACGACGCGGGCAGGGGCCCAGACCGCGCCGCCCCCCGACCTGTTCCGTCCCGCACCCGATGGCTCTGCCTTGGGGCAGGACTTGCCCTTGCGCAAGACCATCGCAGCGAACTCGGACGATTCAGGCGATCCGTCGGGCAATGGCAAGCGCAACACGCCCGCGCCGTCGCGGATCGGGCAGCTCCCGACCTATGGTGTTGCGGCTGCCAACGGCGCTTCCGACACCGGCTTCGATTCGCTCAATCGCACGCGCAGGAAGCCGAAGCCCCATCCGGGCGAGGCACGGCCGAAGCCGCCGCCCGGCCCCGGCAGTGCCGCGCCTGCACCGCCCCCGGTCGACGCGGCCGGATCGTTGCGATTGTCGATCCCGCCCTCCGAGCTTGCCAACAAGACACCGCTGCCGCCGGCGATGGCCGGCACGGTCGAAGGCCAGCCGCCGCGCAAGCGGCTCAAGGTCGATGATGATCCCTTCGGCGCGGTCGGCGACTACGCCGGCAGCTTTCTCATCAAGTCGGCGGTCGAACTCAGCGGCGGCTACGACACCAATCCGGGCCGGCTCAATGCGCCGAAGGGGATGCCGTTCTGGGTGGTGGCGCCGGAATTCCTCGCGGTGTCCGACTGGGATCGCCATGCGTTGGTCGCCGACCTCAGGGGCTCGTTCACCGGCTACGGCAACAGCCTGCCGCCGACCATCGCCGGCGCGGTCTCGCCGGCGCCGACCAATATCGACCGGCCCGACTTCACCGGTCACATCGACGGCCGTCTCGATGTCAGCCAGGATACCCATATCACCTCGGAATTGCGGCTGCGGGTGTCCACCGACAATCCCGGCAGCCCGAACATCCAGTCCGGCCTCGCCAGCTATCCGATCTATACGACGCTCGGCGGCAGCCTCGGCATCGACCAGAGTTTCAACCGGCTCGATGTGGCCGTCGGCGGCACCGTCGACCGCACCGTCTACCAGGACTCGACGCTCACCGATGGCACCACCGCCAGCAATGACGACCGCAACTTCAACCAGTATGGCGGCGTCGGCCGCGTCAGCTACGAGCTGACACCGGGAATGAAGCCGTTCATCGAGGTCGAGGGCGACAGCCGGGTGCACGATCTGCAGCTCGACCGCAACGGCTTTGCCCGCGATTCAGATGGTGGCTATGCCAAGGCCGGCACCTCGTTCGAGTTCTCCCGGCTTCTGACCGGCGAAATATCGATCGGCTATGCCGAGCGCAGCTACGTCGATCCGCGGCTCGACCGGCTGCAGGGCCTGCTCACCGCGGCCTCGCTGACCTGGACCGCGACGCCGCTGACCACGGCCAAGTTCAACTCCACCACCTCGATCGACGAGACCACGCTGCCCGGCACCTCGGGCGTCCTGACCCATCTCTACACCGTCGAGGTCGATCACGATTTCCGCCGCTGGCTCACCGCGATCGGCAAGTTCACCTATGGCACGCTCGACT
>DASUIA010000235.1:0-3693 GCA_036273255.1 Bradyrhizobium sp. | reverse complement strand
GGGCTGGCGGCATTGTTTCGCGTTGGGGGCCTGCCTGGCGGCATCCATTTCATTCGGAACCGGGGCTGGGCGATGGCAGACAAGGATGAGGCGGAAGGCGAGGCAGCCGAAGCGGCTCCGGCCGCGCCCAAAAGCAAGCTCAAGCTGATCATCGCTGCCGCCGCCGTCCTGCTCGTCCTCGCTGGCGGGGGCGGAGCCTGGTTCTTCCTGTTCCGGCATCATGGCGAAGAGGTGCACGCCGAGGCACCGCCGCCGAAGCCGCCGGTGTTCGTCGAGGTACCGGACATGCTGGTCAACCTCGTCGGCGCGCCCGGCGAGCGCGTGCAATACCTCAAGGTCAAGGTCGTGCTGGAGGTCAGGGAAGAGAAGCAGGCCGAGGCGATCAAGCCGACGATGCCGCGGGTCGCCGATATCTTTCAAACCTATTTGCGCGAGCTGCGCGCGAGCGACCTCAACGGTTCCGCGGGGCTGTTCCGCCTGAAGGAGGAATTGACCCGGCGCGTCAACGCCGCCGTCTCGCCAACCCAGGTCAGCGCGGTGCTGTTCAAGGAAATCGTCGTTCAGTGACGGGACGGATCTAGCATCATGGCAGGCAACGACCAGGTCGACCAGGACGCCATCGCCGCGCAATGGGAGGCATCGCTGGATTCCGAAGACCCGGCGCACGCGGCGCAGGCGGCGGCCGCCAATGAACTCTCCGGGACCATGGCCCTGCAGTGGGCCGCGATGGTCGAAGACGGCGGCCGCGACTTCGGCAACGGCAAGAACAACGGCGAACGGGTGCTGTCGCAGGAGGAAATCGACAATCTGCTCGGTTTCAGCGTTGGCGACGTCAATGTCGATGATAATTCCGGCATCCGCGCCATCATCGATTCGGCGATGGTGTCCTACGAGCGTCTGCCGATGCTCGAAATCGTCTTCGACCGGCTGGTGCGGCTGATGACCACCAGCCTGCGCAACTTCACGTCGGACAACGTCGAGGTCTCGCTCGACCGCATCACTTCGGTGCGGTTCGGCGATTACATGAACTCAATTCCGCTGCCGGCCGTGCTGTCGGTGTTCAAGGCGGAGGAATGGGAGAATTTCGGCCTCGCGACCGTGGATTCCAGCCTGATCTACTCGATGATCGACGTTCTGCTCGGCGGCCGCCGCGGCCAGACCTCGCTGCGCATCGAAGGCCGTCCCTACACCACCATCGAAACCAACCTCGTCAAGCGGCTGGTCGAGGTGGTGCTGGCCGATGCCGAGCAGGCGTTCCGGCCGCTGTCGCCGGTAACCTTCAGCATCGATCGGTTGGAGACCAATCCGCGTTTCGCCGCGATCAGCCGCCCCGCCAACGCCGCCATTCTGGTGCGGCTGCGCATCGACATGGAAGACCGCGGCGGCAATATCGAGCTGCTGCTGCCCTATGCGACCATCGAGCCGATCCGCAACGTACTGCTGCAGATGTTCATGGGCGAGAAATTCGGCCGTGATCCGATCTGGGAAGGCCATTTCGCCACCGAGGTCGCGCAGGCCGAGATCTCCGTCGATGCCGTGCTCTACGAGGCAGATATCCCGCTCAAGCAGTTGATGAAGCTGAAGGTCGGCGACACCCTGCCGCTCGAAATCCGCGCCGACGCGCTGGTGGCGGTACGCTGCGGCAACGTGACCCTGACCGAAGGGCGGATGGGCCGGGTCGGCGATCGCGTCGCCATTCGCGTCACCAAGCAGCTACGCAAGCCCAATACGACCTTCGCGATGTTCGAGAAGGCCGACGAACAAACCAAATTGATGGAGGCCCAATGAGTCATTCATTAGGACTTGCGATCGAGAGCCTGGTGGCAATCCTGCTAATGGTTACGATCGGTTACTGCATGCTGCTGAACAAGCGGTTGAAGCGCCTGAAGGCGGATGAGAACTCGCTGAAGGCGACCATCGCGGAACTGATCACGGCGACCGAAATCGCCGAGCGCGCCATTGGCGGCCTCAAGCACACGGTTCGGGACGTCAACGTGAATCTCGGCCAACAGCTCGAAGCGGCGGGCGAGATGTCGCTGCAACTGAAAAACCAGCTTGCGGAAGGCGACAATGTCGTCCGGAGGCTGTCCAGGATCGCGCTCGCCGCGAGACCTCCTGCCGAATCGGAATCGAAGCCCGCGGTCACCACGATATCGCCGGCCAAGGCGGTGGCCGCGGCGGCACAGGCGTTTTCCGAGCGCAGAAGGACCGATGGCCTCGCCGCATGAAGTCCGTCCGTGACATTCGCGTCATTCCCGTCGTGGTGGTCGCGATCTTCGGCTTCGCCGTTTTGAAGATCGCCGGTCTCGTCATCGACGGCGGATACGTATTCGAGTATCAGCCGGACACCAGCCAGCACTCCTGGGCACGGAACGCGCTCAACTTCCCGACCGGCAACGCCGACCCCGGCGATATCACCGGCTCGCTCGATGAGAAGAAGGAGCAAGCGCCCAAGCCGGAACCTGCCAAGTCAGAAGCCGCCAAAACGGAAGCCACCAAGCCGGAAGCGCCGAAGCTGGCCGCACCGGCCGTCGAAGCGGTGAAGCCCGAAGCGGGCATGGTGTATCCGTCTCCGGAACAGCCGGTGTCCGCGTCCGAGCGCGCGATCCTTGAGCGGCTGCAATCGCGGCGGCAGGAACTCGATGCACGGGCGCGGGAAATGGACATTCGCGAAAGCCTGCTCAAGGCCGCAGAGAAACGCGTGGAATCGCACGTCGAAGAATTGAAGGGCGTGGAATCGCAGATTTCGACTGCCACCGAACAGAAAAGCCAAGCCGAGGCCGCGCGCTTCAAGGGCATCATCACCATGTATGAGGCGATGAAGCCGAAGGATGCCGCCAAGGTGTTCGACCGGCTCGAGATGCCGGTGCTATTTCAGATCGCTTCACAGATCGCCCCGCGGAAGATGTCCGACATCCTCGGCCTGATGTCGCCGGAGGCGGCCGAACGGCTGACGGTCGAGATGGCGCACCGGGCCAGCCCCGACAAGGCGGCTTCCGCCGAGCTTCCGAAGATCGAAGGCAAAATGCTGCCGCAAAAGCCGAACTGACGGGGACCACGAACCAGCCATCGTCCCGGATCGACAGATGGCCGCTCTTGTCGGCGATGCCTACTTGGCCAGGCGCAGCGTTGAGATCGAGGTAAAGATTTGCGCGAACGCCGAAGAGATATCGCCTGACTTCTTGAGCATGAAAAAATTGCTCGGCCCGCTGGCGCAAGAGGGCAGTACGGCGGACGGTCCGTCGCCGTCGGTGTCGACCTGCACGGCATAGATGGTAATGCCGCGGGGATCGCTCTTGATATTGTTGCAAAGCTTGGTCATGCGCGCATCGACGTCCGAGCTTTGGTCATCATAGTCGCCGTACCAGCGGTCCACCGTGTTCAGGCCGTCGGTGAGCAGGATGATCACATGCTGGTATGCGTTGCCCGGCGGCTCCGGCGGCGCGTTGAGCGGAGCCTGTTGCAGCAGGGAAAACCAGCCCCATTGCAGGCCAATGGTCTGATTGGTCGAACCATTCGCGTACATTGAATCGATGGTGCTGTTGATCAGCGGCCAATCGTTGGTCAACGGGATGAGTGCCTCTGGACAGAATGGCTCCTGATCGGCGATGAACAACGCAGAGGCATTTCCGGTCGATGGCACCGTCGCGTTGACGTCGTAATCCTGTTCGCGATCGGTCACGCAGCCGTTCC
>DASUIA010000234.1:0-2801 GCA_036273255.1 Bradyrhizobium sp. | reverse complement strand
GCTTGGGGAAGCGCTCGGACAGCCCGTTCACCACCCAGTTGGTCATGTGGATCATGTTAAACCACATGAAGCCGAGCGAATGCACCGAGATGAAGCGGTTGGTCATCTGCAGCGCGCGGTCCTCCCACGAATAGGCGGCATGAAACGAGATCGGCTTGCCGATCTCCTCGAGCAGCGCGTAGGTCTTCATGTAGGCATTGTCGTGCACCGGCTTATAGCGCGGCGACGTCACCATGAAACCGACGACACCCTTCCGGTCACCGAAATCCTTGACGGTCTTGTAGGCGGCTTCCGGATCGTTGAACGGGATGTAGAGCATGGAGACGAGCCGCGGCTCGACGGCGAGGATGCGCTCGCACAGCCAGCGGTTATAGGCGCGGCACAGCGCGACCTCGATCTCGACCTGCGGATGGAGCCCGAGGAACAGCATCGGCGTCGGGAACATGCAGGCGTAGTCGACGCCCATCGCGTCCATCCATTCCAAGGTCATGGCGATGTCGCGATGGCGGCCGTCGGCCGGCACTTTCTGCAGCCGGCGCAGGTTGGAGCGGGTGATGCGGCCGCCGAGGTTCTGGTTGCCGACCGACGAGTTGAGCATTGCCGAGCGGCCGGGCCGCAGCGACGAATCGATGACGTCGTGGCGGATCACCGGGCTTTCGATGTACTGAAAGACTTCCTTGTAGGACTCGTTCTCGTAGTGATGGGCGTCGACATCGACGATCAAAAAATCATGAAAATTGCGGGCACGCGCCTGCGCGGCGGCGTGCTCGAGATGCTTTGCCGTGGAGTAATCGTCGAAATTGAGTTTGCGGACCTCGCTCGGCACCGTATCCATGGCGCTGTCTCCTTCTAGGTCACGACGTAGATGTCGTCGCCGCGGCGCACGATCTGGTATTTCTTCAGCTTGAGCCTGTGGTCGCCGACGCAGCGGCCGGTGGCGAGCTCGTACTCGTAGCCGTGCCACGGGCAGACGAAATGCACCTCGTCGGAGAACGTCTGGCCCTGGTAGGTGCGGTCGGCGCCGATCAGATCGACCACCTTGTTGATCAGGATGCCCTCGCAGGCCGGGCCGCCGGAATGGACGCAATAATTGCTGTAGGCGTAATAAGCGCCGCCGTGATGGAACACGCCGATCTCGTCCTTGCCGGCAACGACGATGCGCCGGTCGCCGTCCGGCAAATCGGCCGCCTTGGCCACGAACCATTCCGCCATTCGATTGCTCTCCCCGCCGTGTTCTTGGTTCGCTAGTATGACGCGCTGCCCTTGCAGCAACAAGATGGCGCAACGGCAGCTCCACCAAGTTGAGCGCATGGCGCGGTCGATCGTGCAGCAACATGCCGATAGATTTGTCGCCTGACGCGGCTTTTCCGCTAGCCATCCGATGCAACCTGACGTATGTTTTCGGAAAATCTTCGGGGGGAGGGACCGATGGCGGAGAGCGAAGCGAAGCCGAAACTGCTGCTGCCGTTTTTGCAGCCGTTTTACGATGCCGTGGCTCCGTTGTCGTGGTTCGTCGTCCGCGCCGCGGTCGGCTGGAACCTGGCGGTGCACAGCTGGGGCAAGATCTTGTCGGGGCCGGCGCCGCGCGTGCTCAAGGCCTTTGCCGATCTCGGCCTCACGCCGCCGGAATTCTGGTACTGGGCCGCAATGCTCACCGAGGGGCTCGGCGGCGTCGCGCTCATCCTCGGCCTGTTCACGCGTTTTTTCGCCGCCGCGGCGGCAATCGAGATGCTGATCATCACCACGATCTACTGGAAGACCGGCTTTTCCTGGCTGCAGCGCGGCTACGAGTACACCTTGCTATGGGGCTGGATCTGCTTTGCGATCGCGCTGCGCGGCGGCGGGCCCTATTCGCTTGACCGCAAGATCGGGACCGAGCTTTAGCAATTTCGTCGGCCCGGCCGGTGTTGATAGTGGAGCGGGATGCAGCCCAGGGCGTAGGCCAACGCGGGGAGCAGTGCTATGGCAACGATGACTTCGGATAAGGGCGCCGCGGAGCCGCGGCCGATCATTCCGACCTTGACGCCGTTCTACGCCTTTACGCGCGACGCGTCGTATCCGCTGATCCGCGCCACCATCGGCGGCACGCTTCTGGTTCACGGCATCATCAAGCTGATGGGGCCGCCGATCGCGGTATTCGCGCAGAACAGCATAGCGCAGCGCGGCATCCACCCGGCCCTCCTGGTCGCCTACATCGTCTTCATCAACGAGACGATCGGCGCGGCGTGCGTCATCCTGGGCCTGTTCACCCGCTTCTTCGCCGCGTCGATCGCCATCGAGATGGCGGTGATCACGTTCCTGGTGTTCCTGCCGCACGGCTACGGCTGGACGCGGCCGAGCGGCGGCTTCGAATATCCGCTGCTGTGGGGCCTGTTGTTCTTCGCCGTGGCGCTGCGCGGCGGCGGCCCCTATTCGCTCGACCGCATGATCGGCTGGGAGCTATAGCGGCAGCTCGGCGCGGCTGCGGCCCTGGCACCGCACGACCGCCGAATCCAGCCTTGTTTAGCGGCGGTGCGGCCGCTAAATACGACCCCGCGACGACTCGGCCCCAAGTTTCGCTTTCGGAGAGGTGGCAGAGTGGTTGAATGCACCGCACTCGAAATGCGGCATACGGGCAACCGTATCGGGGGTTCGAATCCCTCCCTCTCCGCCACTCCGCTTTCTGTCCGACCCGGAGACATGGGTGACAGAACGTACCTAAGAGATGGGTGACAATCTCGTGCCGAACGGATTGTCGATGGTCTGCAAGGTCCTTTGCTCCAGGTCGATATAACCGAGATCATAGTGCATGAAGCTGATGA
>DASUIA010000233.1:0-15216 GCA_036273255.1 Bradyrhizobium sp. | reverse complement strand
TCCACGCCTTTCTTGCTTGAGTGAAGCCAAGACGTGGATGCCCGGGACGAAGCCCGGGCATGACGAGTTTCGACAAAAGGCTCATTTCATTGGTTGCTTTTTTGAGTCGGACTCTGAGGAGCAGCGCGAAGCGATGCGTCTCGAAGGATAAGCCGAGGGCCTCGTGGTTCGAGACGCCGCGCAAGGCGCGGCTCCTCACCATGAGGGTCTGGCACCTCATCCTCGGAAGAAGACCTCATCCAGAGGAGCGCGCTTGCGCGCGTCTCGAAGGATGAAGCCGCGGCGCCGCGTCAGGCTTTGGCATCTTCTTACCGGTCCGTCAGGTCGCATGCTCGCGGTCGCCTCGGGCGCGGCGGTACAGCATCGCGGCGAATGCCTCGAAGATCCTGGTCATCTGTGGCGGCTTGTAGGGAAACAGCGTCGGCGAATCCATGTTGTGCACGACCGCGGTATTGTCCGCTTCGAATATCAGCAGTTCGCCGCGGCGGTTCTCGGCGCAGTCGACCGTGAAATAATCGAGGCCGATTCGTTCGGCCAGCGCGGCCAGCGCACGCTGATGGCGGACCGCAAAATCATGATCGAAATTGCGCATGAATTCGGCCTCTTCGAGCCGCTTGCTCTCGCTCGACGCCATGCCCGCGTTGAGATACCAGATATCCCAGCGATCGGCGATCGCCATGTGGCAGGCATAGGGGCAGCGGTCGACGAACGCGATCCGGTATTTGCGAAACAGGCCGTCATCGCCGGAATAGTCGACAAAGCGCGAGACGAAGAACGCCGGCTCCGGCCGTTGTGCGAGATAGCGGCCGATCGCGGTCCGGTCATCGACCCTGACGAGCCCGGCGCCGGCATGCGATCCGCACGGCCGCACGATGATCGGAAATCCCGGTTCGGGCACAACCGTCCCGATCGGACGGTCGGGCTCCGCGAGGTCCGACAATTGCGCGCGCGTCAGCGAGATCGTCGCCGGAATATCGAGCCCTTCGATGCCATGAAGCAGTCGATACAGCTTGTCGCGATCCAGATTGCAGACGAGTTGTGGCGGATTGAGTAGCGGCCGTGGCCAGTGCGCCGCGGCCTGGTCGATCTTGCGCAAGGCGTCGCGGCACTCTTCGGAGTCTGATGCAATCACGATCGCGACGTCATGTTCGGGCAATGGCACCGGCAAGTCGATGCCGGCGACGACGTAAAGCGTTTGCAGCTCGATCGCGGAGTGCTCCAGCAAGAACTCGATCGGCGTATTGCCGCCCATGTCGATCGCCGCCGCAAGCGCAAGGACACGCAGGCTTGGCCGCCCGACCGCACAGGGCGAGCGAAATAATTGATGAAAGGCGACCACTTCCGCCTGGATTGCCAATCCCGTCTGCTTGTCGCCCAGCAATTGCGTGATCAGCGAGAGATCGAGTCCCTCGCCTGCCCCGGCCGTACCGCCGGCGACCTTCGAAATCAGTTCATCCCGCAACGGACGCAGATCGGCGCCGTCGAACGCCATGGTCGTGAGCCGGGCAAATCCGATTCGATCCGCGCAGGGATATTGCACGAGATCAGCCATGGGAGAACTCCGTCGGATTGACGCCCGGCAGACGCGAGACGAGCCGCTCGATGTTGCCAGCCAGCGCGCCGACGCGGCCGAGTTCGCGCTGCAGGTTCCGATCCGCCGTTGCCTCGTGGGACGACCAGCTCTCGGTGACGAGCCGCGCGCTGGCGGAGATGCGAAGCAGCGCGGCAGGCTGCGGCCCGCCGCACGGCCAGGCGACGGGCTGGCCAACGAGGCAGGGCTCGGCCGCCCTTTCGCAACCGTTCGCGGAGGCAGCGTCTTCCGCGCCCATGGCGAGCGCGCGGTAGATGGTTCTGCCCTCGGCCAGCGTCAGGTCGCGGTTGTCATGCCGGATCGCAAACGGAAAGATCGTCGGCTGGGCCAGTTCTTCATCGTCGAGACCGGCGTGACCGACGCTGCGTTGCGGCGGCAACAAGCGAAGCGATGGCGAGGATGCCATGATCCGCTCCAGGGCCTGACCGAATCTCGTCAGGGCCCGCAGGCGAAACCGGTCGGGTACGCCGCGATAGGCACGGATCTCCTCCAGCGCCGCTTCCCAGCGCAGCCATTGGCCGAGATTGACCCGGACCGGGAAGCAGGACCGCAACGCGCGCCAATGCACCGGCCAGTCGCTCCGGCTGCTATACCGGCGGAACCCAGGCGGGATTTCACTGATCGCGCCGACAGCGTTGGCCAGGCCTGCGGGCACCAGCAGGGCGCCGCTGAAGGCGGGTCCGGTGAAAAACTTCGAGCCGGTGACGATCACAAGGTAACCCCGATCGAGATATTTCCTCAGCCGCGGGCGGCCGAGGCGCATCTGGCACGCGTCGACGACGATTTGGACCCGATCGGGCCAGCGTAGCGCGATTTCCTCGAGACATGGCTCGCTCGGCGCGCGCCAGCCGAGCTTCGAGCAATCCATGATCTGGAGCAGGACCCGGGTCCCATCGGCTACGGAGGCCTCGATCGCACCAAGCACCATCGCATCTGCTTCGGCTTCCGCGCGGCGGTCACCGCGCTCGTCGAGAAGCCCAATTGCGACGCTGGCCACCGAGCGAGCCAGGCCGGCAATCGGCTCTCCCTTGAGTACCCGGCTGCCGGTCGCGGTCGCGGTATTGAAATGATGCCCGCGCGCGGTGGCCGCGGTTCCGCTGCCGGTTTGATCCGCCGCCACGATCACGGTCGTCAGGGCCGGACCCTGCAACGCGCGCACCAGCAGCAGGGCGTGAAGCTGCGAGTCGGTCCCGGACGGGGAAAAAATCACTTCGGCCGCATCAGGCGATAATCCGAGACAGGCCTTCAATTCACCGCGCATCGCTTCGATACGCGCATCGAACGCTTCCTCCACCCCATGCGCCACCGCGCAGCGCATCAGCGATTGCCGGGCGCGGCCGGCATGCGCGAAAGCACGCTCCGAGATCGAGGTCGCCGTACTCGAAGCCAGGCTCAGCAAATTCGGGCATGGCGAGAGCCCACAGCCATAGCCGTTGGTCGCGCTCACGGGATCGATGTCGAGTCGCGGATCGCCACCGCTGCCAAGCAGGCGGTCCAGCGGCGCAAACAAGGCGTTCAAGGCGGAAGCCGGACCGCGGTGTCGAACGGCCGGAACCTCGGCCAAATCGGATCGAACGCTCTCGTCCGGCAATGTCGAGACCCCACGCAACGATGCCTCCATGGCCCGTCCACCCTCGTGCCGGCATTTCCGCGCCGGCACTTAGCCGCCGAGCGGCAGATACCTGACCAGGGACAGTTGCGAGAGCATCGAGGTGGCCTGATACGACGCCTGCAGGCTGTTCTGAACCGCCAGCAGTTCGCTCGCCACCTGATCGGTGGAAACATTCTCGGTCTGATCGATCATGTTCTGCATCATCGTCTGGGTCTGGGTTTGCCGGGCGGTGGCGGCCTGTATTTCGGTCTGCGCGTTGGCGAAGTCGGTCTGGATGTTGGCGATGCTCTGCTGACCTGGCTGCGGGGTCAGGTTCGCCGCAATGCTCTGGCTCAGGGCACTGATCTGCGCGGCGGCATTGGTCCCCGTCGGCGAGGCCTTGAAGGCGGCAAATACCGCGATGTTTTGCAACTGGGTGCGAATCGCCTGCTCATTGGCCTGGGCTCCGAAATCGACCGTCTCCGAGGTATCGATGCGTGCCGACGACGACGCGCGTGCGGACCCCGGCCCGGAATTGCCGGTGTACCAGGCGACGGTGTTCGACGCGCCGCTGACGAGCGATGTCGCCGATCCCGGCGGGGTACCCCCGACCCGCAGTGGCGGCTGAACTGCGGTCACGGTGCCGCTAAATCCGAGCGCTGCAAACGCGGACGGGTTTGAACTCGTCACCGTGAGGTCCGCAGCATTGTCGGTATGCAGGTTGATCACGCCGCCGCTGACGGTCGAGGGAGTGGACGTCCCGGTTATCGAGTCGATCTTCGTCAATAGCGTCTGGATGCTGTCGGTAACGTTGACTTGATTGCCGGTGGCGCCCGAGGCCACAAAGGTGATCGGCGTGCCGTTGACGGTGATGGTGTCGCCCGGCGCGAAGCTCGACGACAGCGAGTCGGTGCCGGCGGCCCCTGACAAGGCCGTCGCGCCCGTGATCGGTGCCGGCGGCGTCGCCTGATTGCTGACGACGCTGCCCGTGGCGATGCTGGCCGTATCGAAGAAGTTGTCACCGGCCTCAACCGCCGACGCCGCCACCAGCGAGGTGTTGGCAAGCGTGGCGATCGATGCCGTCAGGGCGGTGTTCAGGTTCGCCGCCGTCGCCGTCGGCGTGGCGCCGATCGTGAAGCTGCCGGTGGGCGGCGGCGTGGTGTTGGTCGCCGTCAGTTGAACGGTCTGGGTAGTGCCATCGGGGAGATTGAAGATGAAGCTGACCTGATCGCCCGGGTTGGGATTGGTGGCGCCGAGGTCGACCGAAATTGCCGCCGGCGAGCCGGAGGGCCCGGTAACCGTAGCTCCCGTCAGCGTCGAGGAGACCGAATTCAGCTTGAGGCCGAACGGCGAACCGGCGACATCCTCCGATACCTGCACCGAGGTCGGAGTCGGAGAAGAAATCACCAGCCGGCCGAGCCCGTTGGTGCCGAGATCGGCCTGCTGCCGCTCGGCGATCACCTGTTTCAGCCCGGCCTTTGTACCGGTCCCGTTCATGATGGTGTCGGCGGAAGCGACCGCGGGGGTGTTGATCGCGCTGCCCGAGAAAATGTAGCGATCGCCGACCTGGGTGTTCAGCACACCGACGACAGCGGAAAGTTCGCTTGCTGCAGTCCCCTGCGCGATGGTCTGTCCAGTCCTGTCCAGATCCAGCGACCCGGAGGAGGCACCGCTCTGTACCTGCGAACCAATGCTCGACAGGGTCTGCAGCGCGGTGTTGGCCGCAGAAATGATCGTATTGACGTTGGTCATGGTGGTCCCGAAGGCCGTAATGTTCGCAAGCTGCGCGCGTGCCGCAATCGCAAAGCCTTCGTTGACGCCCATGCCGGCGTAGTTGGTGGATTTGACCCCGCTCGATAGCTGCGTCGACAGCGTCGTGAGCTGGTTGTTGAGGTTCTGTACCGACTGGCCAAGCACAGAAGCGCTGTAGTTGATGCTACTGACCGACATCTTCCGGGCCTTACAGTTGAGCCTGCAGCAGGCTGTTCATCATGCTCTGGACCACCGACATGACATGGGCGTTGGCAGCATAGGCGTTCTGCAACTGGATCAGGTTCGACATTTCGGTGTCGATGTTGACGCCTGAAGTCGAGTTGAACTTCTGCTGCAGGGTGCTGACGACGACGTCCTGCCCCTGCTGCAATTGCGTCGCCTGGGTCGCGGCGTTGCCCTGCTGACTGATGAATTGCTGCAAATAACTCGTAATCGTACCCGTGAAAGGCGACGCCGCGGAACCGAGTCCGGTCTTCGGCGAAAAGCTGAACGTTGCGTTCGTGAGCTGCGAAAACAGATAGTCCGACCGCGTGGTGTCGCCGGCCGCCGTCGCCGGCGATGTGCTGTAGACGCTGAGGCCGGCTGCATTGTTCAGCAGCGCCGGGTTGACGGTGATGCGTCCGGCATATCCGGTCAGTTGCGAGCCGCTTGGCGTGATCGCGCCGGTGTAGAGCGCATTGCCGTCGGTAAATAGCGGGAGTTGCGGATTTCCACTCGTCAAGGACGAGGTCGTCGTCGTGGCCGAGGCAGTGCCGACCGTCGCATTGCCCGATCCGACCACGTTGAGGGTGGTCCCGGATGGATTGGAGAACTGCAGTCCGCTGCCGCCGAGCGCCGCATTCAACTGTGAAACGACCGACGACATGCCGCCGGAGAAATTGACCCCGATCACCTGCGGATTGGCGTTGGGCGCGTTCGGCAGCGGCAGCACCGATGAATCCGCGACATTGACAATGGATATCTGCTGCTGGGTATGGGTCGCGTTGTTGGTATAGGTCAGGTTGACGGTGTTGCCCGGCAACAGGCTCGACGTATCGACGCTGAAGCCCGCCGGCGGCCCGGTGACGGCGGTACCGGCCGTGGTCTGGTCGGAGAGCGAACTCGAGAGCGTCGCGGCAAGCTGGTCGACCTGGGTCTGGGCCTGCACCAGAGTCTGATCGCGCAGTTTCAGGTCGGCAGCGATCTGTCCCGAACTGAAGGCATTGGTCGCGACCAGGTCGGTCGTGGCACCGTTCGGGAGTTGGATCGTGAGCGAACCGACGCCCGACTTGGTGGGATCCGCGTTGTACAGCGAGTTCGCCGACAACGCCCCCGGTGAACTGAAGGACATCGACGAGGCCAGGCTGCCGCCGACCAGTTGAACGCCGGAATTGGTGAAGACGCTGACCTGGTTGGCGGAGTCGGTAACGGCCCGCACGTCCATCAACTGGGACAACGTGTTGATCGCGTTGTCGCGCTGGTCTTCCAGCGTGGCCGCCTCCGGATCGGTCGGGTTCAATCCCTGCAGCCGGGTGTTGATGGCGGCAATCGCCGTCATTGCCGCATTGGCCTGGCTGACACTGGTGCCGATATCCTGATTGACGTTGGTGCGCAGCGCCTGAATGCCCTGCGTCGTCGTATTCAGTTGCTGGGCCAGCGTCTGCGCCGCCGACAAGGCGACCGATTGCGCGGACTGGCTGCCCGAACTCGACGATATCGCCTGCAGCGACGAAGTGAAATTGCTGAGCGCCGTTTCCAGCGTGCCCTGGCCGCCGGGGGTACCGTAGACGCTTTGTAGCTGGCCCAGAATATTGGACATCTGGTCGGCATAGGCGCCGCCCGAGGTTTCCGTGCGCAACTGGCTCTGGACGAAGAGGTCGAGCTGACGATTGACACCGGTGACCTGGACCGACGAGCCGGCACCGCCGCTCGCCAGTTCGATCTGGTTGACGTTTTGCGTGACGTAACCGGGCGTCTGCGCGTTCGCGATGTTCGACGACACGATCGAAAGCGCAGCCTGGTTGGCGCGCAGGCCGGACATCGCAGTTGCAAGGGCTGAACTCAAACCCATGTTTATGATCCGCCTCGAGTTACATTACCGGCCGGTGTGCCGATCAGCGTATTACGCTGAGCAAGCTTTGAACCATGTCGTTGGCCGTGGTGATGACCTTGGTGTTCGCCGAATAGGCCTGTTGGGTCACGATCAGCTTGGTGAATTCGTCGGCGATGTCGGTGTTCGAGCCTTCGAGCGACGAGCCGCTGATCGTGCCGGACGCGCCGGCGATCGCCGGGCCGGACTGATCGGTCACGGCAAAGGCCCCGCCGTTGAGCGCCTTGAGGTAATTGGTGCCGTTGAAATGCGACAGCGTGACGGAGGCGAGATCGATGTTCTGACCGTTGGAGAACGTTCCGACCACGAGCCCGCTATTGTTGATCGCGACCGACTGAAGCTGGCCGGCGGAGTAGCCGTTCTGGGTGATGGTGTTGACGGTCGCGGTGCCGCCCGTGCTGGCAAATTGCGTCAGGGCGCCGGATCCAAAGTTCATCGTCAGGTTTCCGAGCGATTGACCGTTCACCGTCACGCCGGGAATGGTGATGGCGGAGCCTGACGGAGACGACAGCGATCCATCGGAGTTGAACACGAAGTTGGTGCCGACGTTGACCCAGGCGACCTGCGTGCCCGTTGCGCCGGGATCGGTCTGGTAGAACAGATTCCAGGAATCCTGATGCGGACTGCCGAGCGACGAACTGTCGGTCTTGGCCCATCGCAGTTGCAGGTTGATCGGCGTTCCCGCCGCGTTGTAGGCGGTCACCGCGCCGCCGCTGATGGTTTCATTGTCGAAGGGCGTGAGATCGTTGCCGATGACGAAGCCGGTACCGGCGGTGCCGCCGCCGGTGCGCGAGGCCGTCATGGTGGTGTTGAAGCCGAGCGCGGCGAATGCCGGCGCCGAGCTGGAAACCGAGAGATTCTGCGCCGTGCCGGTGTGCAAGGTGATCGCACCGGTGCTTGCGTTGATGGTCGGGGTGACGCCGGTGATGGCGCCGATCTTGTTCAGGAGGGTACCGACCGTGTCGGTGACGTTGAGCTGGTTGCCGGTGGCGCCGCTGGCCACGAAAGTGAGCACCGTGCCGTCGACCGTGATGGTGTCGCCGGCGACGAAGCTCGTCGGCAGCGAGTCGCTCGGGGCGGTGCCGGACAGTGCGGTCGCGGTGGTGATCGGAGCCGGCGTCGCGGCCTGGTTCAGGGCTGCGGAGCCGGTGACGGTATTGTCACCGAACGGCGTGGGGGGTGTTCCCAGCACCAATGGGTTCTGCGCGAAATCGGACGGGTTGAGGCCGCCGGCGGCCGTCAGCGTGCCGGCGATCGCCGTGCTGCTCGCCGTCGTCGCGGGCGTGGTCGGAAGATTTGCCGCGTATTGAATCGCGCTGGTGGCCTGTGCCGGCACGAAATTGTTCTGAAACTGGAGCACCTGCGGAACGTTGCCAATCGGGTTGCCGGTCTTCGGATCGACCGTGACGCCCATCAGATAATAGCCGGCGCCATTGACCAGATTGCCGTTGGCATTGACCTGGAAATCGCCGCGCCGGGTATAGTCGGTGATGCCGCTGAACACCGGCGCGTTGTCGACCGTGCCGGTGGCGGCCTGCACCGAGAAGAAGCCGTCCCCGTTGATTGCCATGTTGGTCGCGACGGTCGATGCCGAGACGGTACCCTGGGTGGAGATCGTCGCTTGCGCATAGGCGGTGACGCCGCCGGCGACCTGTCGGCTGGGTGTCGTCGCGTCGGGGATGAGATCCTCGAAACTGGTTTCGATGCCCTTGTAACCGACCGTGGATGCATTCGCGATGTTGCCGGAAATGTTCTGCAACGCGAACGATTGCGCCTGCAGACCGCCAACCGAGGTATTTAGCGCATCGAAGATACCCATGACGTTGTCTCCACATTCGATCCGGGGCGGCCAGCCGGCGCGGAAGCCACGGCCGTCATCAAGGGAGACGTCGCAAGCGCTGTGCCAATATGGAAAATCGCTTCACATCAAGCGCTTAATAAAAAAGCCCCGGTCCGAGGACCGGGGCACAATTGCCGGGCCGGGCAACATTTGCCGGGCGAAAACAAATGTCAGGACGCCGTCGGCGCGGCCGGATGAAACTGCAGCGCGAGGCCGTCCATGCAATAGCGCAAGCCGGTCGGCTTCGGTCCATCGTCGAACACATGACCGAGGTGACCGCCGCAGCGGCGGCAGTGAATTTCAGTCCGCGTTATCCCGAAAGTCCGGTCTTCGGTCTTGCCGACGGCATTGTCGAGCGGCTGATAAAAGCTCGGCCAGCCGGTCCCGCTCTCGAATTTGGTCTCCGAGGAGAACAGCGGCAGGTCGCAGCCGGCGCAGGCGAAGATGCCCTTGCGATGCTCCTTGAGCAGCGGGCTCGAGCCCGGGCGTTCGGTGCCCTGCTGGCGCAGAATCTCGTATTGCTGCGGGGTCAGTTGCGCGCGCCATTCGGCGTCGGTCTTTTCCACTTCGAACTTCTCGGCGGCTTGGGCCGGCGTGGCGCGCAGCCAGCGGAAAGTGGCAAGGCCAAGCAGGCTGGCGAAGGATGCGAGCAGGATACGACGGTCCATCATGATAGTCTCCGTGCAGAGCGAGGTTCGCTGTGTTCGGCCTGAAATACGAAGGCATGGCGCCGAAAGTTACACCCGTTCGGCAGCAATTTTCTCACTTTCTTGCGAGGCTAAAGCGCTTTCGAGCGAAATGGATCGCGGTTCGCGCCAAGAAAGCGCATCAAGCCAGGAGACCAAGGCCCGGGTCTGATTCACCGATCGGGCTTTAGCCCGGAAAGCCAGGTTCCCCGCCCTCGCCTTGGCCGGGATTTGCCGCGACCGGCGGCGCACGCTCGGGAGGTGGCCGGTTTGGCGGCGGCGGGCGGCGCCGCGGCGCCGTTCCGGCCTGCCGGTTGGCCTCGGCGAGGCGGGCCTCGCGAATACGCTCGCGGGCGCGCGCCCGCTCCCGGTAGCGGGCCAGCGCCCCCGCGGCAGCGGAGCTCCCCCGTCCCCACACGCCCACGACCTGTCCGGCTACCCGGCCGGCCGGACCGCCCGCCCAGACGAGCTCGAACGGCGAAAACAGCCGCCAGCGGTCGTCGCCGCGCAGAATGCTGCCGGCAATCAACTGGCCCGCCATCGCCGACGTGTTCAAACCCTGGCGGCCGAAGCCGCTCGTCACCCACAGTCCGCGACGCAACTGGCCGATCTGCGGCATGCCGTGCACGGTCTGACCGATCGCGCCGCCCCAGACCTCGGCGATCTCGACCTTGCCGAGTTGCGGGAAGATCGTGCGGATCCGGCCGGCAATCGTGCCGGCAAAACGCTGCGGCCGCGCTTCCCAGGTCGTCTCCGGCGAAGCCCACATCAACCGGTCGCCTTCCACGATCCGGAAATGATCGACACCATCGCTGTCGGTCACCGAACCCTGGAACGTGACCGCCTCGGCAAGGCGCTCGCCGAGCGGCGTCGTCACGGCGGCGTAGCGCCAGACCGGCAGCAGGGTTTCCCACAATCGCCGCAGCGGCGCCCCGAGATGAACGTTGCCGGCGAGCACGATGTGCCCCGCGCGCAATCGCGCCGACGGCGTGACAATGCGCTTGCGAATGCCGGAGGCATCAATGCTGACCACCGGCGTGTCCTCGAATATCCGCGCACCGGCCCGCCGCGCCAAAGCGGCAAGACCGTGAACATAGTTGCGGCCGTCGATCTGAAACGCCTTCGGATAGTACACGCCATGGAAATACCGCTTCGTCCTGAGGAGGTCGCGCACGCGATCGATCTGCCAGCCCTCGACGTCGGTCTCGAAGTCCTCGCCGAGCATCTGCAGCCGGCCAATGAGCTGATCGCCGACATCGACGTTGGAGACTTCAAGGGCACCTTCGCTCAGCGCCATCCCCGGCATCGACTGCTCCGCCGCCGCCGCGCGAACGAATTCGGCGCCTTGCTTCGACAGCGACCAGAGTTCGCGGGTGTCGTCGAAGCCGATGCGCGCGATCAGCTCGCCGATCGGAACACCGTAGCCCGGCATCACCGTGCCGAGCTGATGGCCGGACGCATTCCAGCCGACGTGCCGGCCTTCGAGCACCGCAACGCTGGCACCAAGACGTGCGGCCTCCAGCGCGACCGTCAGGCCGGCAAGCCCCGCACCAACCACGCAGATGTCGACATCGAGATCGAACGACAGGCGCTGGCGCTGTTGCAGCGCCGCGAGGTCGGCTTGATCGGATGGGCTGGAAGTCTCGCTCATGGGTTCTCGAATCCTGCGATCAGGTGCCTGTCGCCTCGTCCAGCGTTAGGAACCCCGAAATTCGCGACATTCGTCGTCGTTTCCTCGGGTACTTTCGGGATCGGCAGGACATCGGCAAATTATGATCCTAGTGTGATTCTGGCCGGGATGTTCCCTTGACGGACCCGCGACGAAGGTGAAGAGAACTTGCGACGAACGGGACAGCGCGTCAGCTTGTACATTATTCTGCGGACTTTGAACGAATCGAGAATGCGTCATGCGCCGTTTGATGCTGCTGCGTCACGCCAAGACCGAAAACGACGGACCGAGCGGCCACGATCAGGACCGCCGGCTCGACGACCGCGGCCGGCGGGATGCCGCGGAAATTGGCGGCTGGCTCGCGCGGCATCCGCCTTTCCCGGATGCAGTGCTGGTTTCGACCGCAGTCCGGGCACTCCAGACCTGGGAAATTGCCTGGGCTGCGATGAAGGACCTCGTGCCGGAGCCGCAGGTGAAGCATTTGGCGCAGCTCTACGGCGCCGATCCGGCGGAATTGCTGGAAGCCGTCCGCGATGCGTCGGCGCTGGATCCGCAGCGGCTGATGCTGGTCGGCCACAATCCCGGAATGCATGAACTCGGACTGGCGCTCGCCGGCAGCGGCGACGCTGCGGGATGGCACGCGCTGGCCGGCAATCTGCCAACGTCGGGACTTGCGGTGATCGACTTCGCGATCGACGACTGGGCCGATGTGGCGTTCCGCCGCGGACGCCTGGTGCTGTTTGTCAGCCCGAAGCTGTTGAAGCAGACCTCGGGGGATTAGCAGCTCGACGCGCCTGCCGCGGCGCCGAATATGTGGTAGATTGGTCGCGGATGCCGGAGGGCGCAGATGTTCAAATCCATTCTGGTGCCGATCGATCTCGCCGATACCGATCTGGCGAAGCCTGCGATCGCGACCGCGGCGACGCTGTCACAGACCTGGAACGGCGCGGTGCGGCTTCTGAACGTGTTGCCAATGACGCCCGTGATGCTGGCGGAATATGTGCCCGCCGATTTCGACATCCAGCAGCGCCAGGCTTCCGAGGAGGCGTTGACCATCGTGGCGCGCGAATCCGGCATTGATGCCGCCCGCATTTCCAGCGTGGTACGGCAGGGCGGCATCTATCACGAGATCCTCGAAGAAGCCGCGGCGATGAAGGCCGAGCTGATCGTCATGACGTCGCACCGGCCCGCGATGCGAACCTATTTCCTCGGCTCCAACGCCGGCCATGTGGTGCGCTACGCCAAATGCTCGGTGCTGGTGGTGCGACATTAGCGATCCGGATCGAAAGCCAGCAGCGACGCCGTGAAGAATTGGCGGCACAAAGGGTTCTGCGAAGTGCCCTCGCCCCAGGCGTACCTCACTTGATCCTGATCGTTATCTTGTCTGAAACCAGCGGCGGGTTGAACGGGTAATGCTTGGCGTCCCCCAACACGAGCTGAAGGGTGTGTTTGCCGGGCGGCAGTTCGATACGCCCCTCGGTCTGACCGGCTCCGAAATGCAGATGGCTCTTGTCCTGGGCAATCGGCTCGTTGGGGTCGAGAGGCTCATTCACGTCGACCAGCAGATGATGATGGCCGCTGTTCTGATAGGCGTCGCCCGCGTGGGTGATGCCCATGTTCCGTAGACCGAAGCGACACCAGAATGCGCCTTTGATCGTTGCGCCATCGTGCGGCCAGATGAAATACAAAACCGCGTCCTTTGGTGCAGACTTTCCTTGAGCATGGGCGGCGCAAGAAGCGGACAACAGCGCCGCGGACAGCACGATGAGCCGGGCCATCTTCATGAACATCCTCCTCTAAATCTCTTAGGGAGACAGAGCGACTCGCAATCCGTGAGTCGGATATCGAACGTCCGTGTCATAGCTATCGCGGTTCGCCGGGCGGGCATAGCGCACATCGTTCTTCCAGGACCCCGACCGAATGACATGGGACCCGCAGTCGCCATCGACCCACGCTGAACCGTCCGATGTGGCACCTTGATAATTCCTGTGCCAACAATCCTCTACCCACTGATCGACGCCGCCGCCCATATCATACAGCCCAAAAGGATTTGGCTTGAAACTGCCGACCTTCACCGGTTGATCGGCAGCCGCGACGTCGGTGCAATTCTTGCAATTCGCCATTCCGAATTGAAACTGGTCGCCCCACCAGTATTTTGTCTGCGTCCCGCCGCGGGCGGCATATTCCCATTCGGCTTCGGTTGGAAGCCGGTATGCCTTTCGGGCTGCGGCCGCGAGCCAGGCAACATAGTGCTTGGCATCGCTCCAGCTTACGTTCGTGATCGGTGCATCATCCTTGCCGGTTGCCACGAACGCGCACGCTTTCGCCAGAGCGCATTCGTTCCATTCGCGAACGGAAATCGGATACTGACTGATCGCGAACGGCCTGATCGTGACCTGATGAGGTGGCTTCTCCGTGAGATCGTCGTTGCTGCCCATGATGAAACTGCCGCCGGGTAGCGACTTCATCTCCGGTTCGCGAACGGCAGAGTTCAGCGGTGTTGCAGGTGCGGCCGGGGGTTGCGATGCCACTTGTTTTGCCGGCGGGGCAACCGGAGCGGGTTGGGTTTCGGGCAATGATTGCGGGGCGGCCGGTGATGCCGGAGGCAAAGGCTGAGGTAGCGGAGCAGCCTGTTTCACGCCAGGCGGCGGTGCCGAGAGTTCCTTCGGTGTCTCCCGCGCGACCGACCCTGAGGCTGGATTCCCTGCCTTGCCATGCGGTTGCCAAAGGACATACCAAAGGGCACCGCCTCCGATGACGAGCAACATCAGGCTCAACAGGAAAATCAGAATGTTTTCGCGCAGCTTTCGGGATCTGTTGAAGGCGGTCGGATCCGGAAGCACGCGGTAGACCCTCACCGGGTCGGCAATGTTCTTGAGCTTGCGATCTCCGAGCGGCTCATATCCACAGACCAGCTTGTGCTTTATCTGCTCGAAAATGCCGCTCGAGATGAAGACCTGGCCAGGCTCGGCAATACCCTCGAGACGCGAAGCAATGTTGACGCCATCGCCATACACGTCGCCATCCTCAATGATGACGTCGCCGAGGTTGATGCCAATCCGATACTCAATCCAATGATGCTTGGGCAGCGATGCGTTGCGTCCGACCATGTCTTGTTGGATGACGATGCTGCACCGCACGGCTTCGACAGGACTGTCGAAAACCGCAATAAAACCGTCGCCGGTGGTTTTGACAAGTCGTCCACGGTGCCCTGTTATGCTGGGCTCGATGAGGCCGCGCTCGATCCGCTTCACGCGACCGTGCGTTCCTTCTTCATCGATCTCCATCAGCCGGCTGTAGCCCGAGATATCGCCCGCAACGATCGCAGCAAGACGTCGCGATGCGTCCTGCGGATGCTTGCCGCTCTTGCTCGATTTAAAATCCCTAATTTCGCCCATGGCCCGGATTCGGTCTCCTCAGACCGCAAACGACAGTGCAGGCGCGCAACGACTTTTAAAAAAACCAAAAAACCAGACGTAACTTACCATACCGTCACAATGGAACAAGCCAATTGAGGCCTTTCCTCAAACAAGTGGCCTCCTGATAGCTGGAACCGCGATGTTGGGATGTGAACCACCTCACATCTGTCCCGGCGCTTGATTGCGGGGGCGCGTGTCCTGCGGCAGCAACGCCTGCGGCAGAGCATCGAACGTGTAGGCGCGCGGCCGGTTGCGCGCGACGAAGCCGCCCACCTGCCAGGCGAACAACGCGGCGAAGCCGACCAGAAACGAGATGCCCGCGAATTCGCCGATCATCATGGCGCGTACGAAAAGTCCTGAAATCGCGACCGCGACCAGGGTCAGCAGACCAATGGCGGCCGCATGGATTGGCGGCCTGAGGCCGCCAACCAGCACGGCCCTGCTGCCGGCTTCCGCCATCCGTCGATGCAGCTCCACGATAAACACACGATAGTCCCGGTCCTGCGGCGCCATCAGCGCCGCGGTCTGCCAACTGGTGGAAAGAATCGAGATGCGCCC
>DASUIA010000232.1:0-15803 GCA_036273255.1 Bradyrhizobium sp. | reverse complement strand
TCGAGCCCGGCGGCGTCGGTCTCCATGATGACGTCGAGCAGTACCGCGGCGATGTCGGGATGCGCCCGCATCAGGGCCCGGCCCTCGGCGGCGGAGTAGGCCGACAGGATTTCGAGCGTCTGGCCGTGCAGACTGTAGTCGCTCAGCGCAAACCGCGTGCCCTCGTGCACGGCCTGGTCGTCGTCGATCACGGCGATCTTCCATTTGCGTCCGCTCGACGGCTCCGGAGCCGTTCCGGAATCATCGATCAAATGGAGGACATCGTCCTGTTCGGCCATTGCGTATTCCCGTCCTTTGCCTGGTCTTCGGTTGTGATGTCGTTCCTGGCGGCCTTCGGCATGATAATGCGAAATGTGGTGCCTTGTCCCGGCCTTGAATCCAGCATCATCCGGCCCCCGAGCTGCTGGGTAACCAGATTGTAAACGATGTGCAGGCCCAGTCCGGTGCCGCCCTCGTTGCGGCGGGTGGTAAAGAACGGGTCGAATGCCTGCCGCTGCACATCCGCGGTCATTCCGGCCCCGTCGTCGGCGAAAGCGATCTCGACGTCGTCGCTGCCGCGCGGCCGCGCCGAAATCGTGATCGCCCCGGAACGGCCGTCGGCGAACGCGTGATTGATGGCGTTGAGCACCAGATTGGTCAGGATCTGCCCGTAGGAGCCTGGATATCCGTCGATCACCAGGCCCTCCGGGATGTCGATCGACAGCGCGACCGTCGCCTTCTTCAGCACCGGCCGCAGGCTCGCGACGATCTGGTCGGTGGCTTCGCCGAGGCTGAACTGGCGGCGCTCCGCATGCGAGCGGTCGACTGCGACCTGCTTGAACGACTGGATCAGTTCGGCCGCGCGCTGCAGGTTCGCCACCAACTGCTGGGAGGCGTCGCGCGAGGCCCGGACGAAATCCTCGAGCTGCGACCTTCGCAATTGCGTGTCGGAGTTCAATTCGGTGCCGAACATTTCGGCGCGGCGGGCGAAACTCGATGCCACCGTCAGGCTGATGCCGATCGGATTGTTGACCTCGTGGGCGACGCCGGCAACCAGGCCGCCGAGCGCCGCCAGCCGTTCGGCGTCGATCAGGTTCTGCTGGGCGGTGTTCAGTTCGAGCAGCGCGCCCTCGGCCTTCTCCTTGGAGGCGCGCAGCTCGTCCTCGGTCCTGCGTTTGGCGATGGCGTTTTCGCGGAACACCTCCACCGCGCGGGCCATCGCGCCGACCTCGTCGCGCGCGGCGGTTCCCTGCACCTGGCGGTCGTAATCGCCCGAGGTAATCGCCTGCATTGCCGTGATGATCTGCTGCAGCGGCAGGCGGATGCTGAGCGCGATCACGACGCCCGCGGTGAGGATGATGCCGAGGAAAATCACGGCGATCGACGACACCTTGCGGGAGATGCTGGCGAGCGTCCGGTCGAATGTCTCCTGCGCCTTCTGTTCGCGCTTGCCCATCTTGGTCGACAGGTCGTCGATCGCGCCGATGGTTTCAGCCTGGTTGGCATCGATGGAATTGCGCAGCAGCTCGGTCCGGCTCGCGAGCTGCTCCGACAGTTTCGAAACCCCCGCGCGCAATGCCACCGTCCGCAGCTTCAATCGCTGCAGCGCCATCCGCTGCAGGTCATTGTCGGCGAGGTCGGACATGACGGGAATTGTCTTTTCGATCATATCGGCATTGCGGAGCGCTTCCTCGGCCGATGCGCTCGAGAGCGAAAGATAATAGGCGTTTTCGGCGACCAGCATCGCGGTAAAGGCCTCGCGGGACTTTCCGAGCGCCGGCCAGATCGGCGCGTCGCGATGCCCGCTGGCGCCCTCGATGATGGAATAAAGTCCGGCCATGTCACGCGCCGGCGTCAGCACCTGCTGCTCGTAGGTCTTCGCGATGGTTGCCTGCACCGTGCGCAGCTCGCCGAAGCCGTTGAGGAAGCGCTCGGTGACGTGTTCCAGTTCGTCCACCGATCCCGACAGGATCGGATCGGTCGAGGCCCGCGTGGTCAGCGTGCCGAGCACCGCTTCGCGCAGCAACAGGATCTCCGCGAAGAATTCCGGGCTCGGCTGGTTGATGTAGCGATGGATCAGGTTCTGCAGCCGGCTGGTCTCGCTCTCGAGCAGCGCCAGGATCCTGTCGGACTCGCGCACCTGCCGTACGTCGCCCCAGGCCGAGCCGAGCACCGCGGCGCCATTCCAGATCATGGCGGCCAGCACCACGACCACCGCCGAGTTCAGCGCGGCGATCGACAGGATACGCCAGCGGATCGGCACCGCGCGGACGAGCCCGACCAAGCGATGTCGGCCGCGCGCGGCAAGGCCTGCCGGCGGTTCGGCAGCTTCGTCCGGCAGCGCTGCTTCCAAGCTCAATTCTCCACCTTGCGAACTCGTTCGATCGATGCCGCGGACGCCGGACGGGGCTCATCGGCCGGCAGGTTGGCCCGGGCCTTCGGCGACATCGGCGGCACCTCCGGACTTACCGCTGAAACGGCGAAGCCATCGGAGCCGGTATATTGGTCGTGATCGGCGGTATCGGGGCCATGGAATCGCCACGCGCCCGCGCCCGCTGCGCCCGCCCTTGAAACAAGGGCGACAACGGAGCCAGCGATCCGCGAAAGATGGGCGCGGGTATACACGGGTTACTCAATCCCCTTGTGATGATGTCGGCGGCAGGAATAAAAGGTTCAACGCTTTTTGGCGGCGGGTGGCAGATACGCCATTCTGCCTGGGCCGTAGCCATGGTCAATTGTGCGCTGCGGACCACCTTGGTGGGTCAAAGTCACCGATGCAAGGCTTGGCGGCGCGTATGCGGTGCGGACGAGCCTCTCGGCCGCTGAAGACTGGAATGCCTCCATGGTGAAAACGGTTCGGCGATTTTTGTGCCTCGCGGTCGCCGCCGTCGCGATCGGCTTTGCCTCGCCGGCGCTGGCGGTCACCGACATCATGTGGTGGCACGCGATGTCTGGCGAGCTTGGGCGGCAACTGGAAAGGCTGGCGGCGGATTTCAACGCCTCGCAGTCCGAATACCGGATCGTTGCGAGTTACAAGGGGAATTACACCGAAACCATCACCGCCGCGATCTTTGCGTCCCGGTCGCGCAGTCAGCCCGCCATCGTCCAGGTCAACGAAATCGCAACCGCGACCATGATGGCCGCGCGCGGCGCGGTCTATCCGGTGTTCGAATTGATGCGCGACCAGTCGGAACCTTTCTCCCCCGCCGACTATCTTCCGGCCGTGACCGGCTATTATACCGATGTCGACGGCAACATGCTGTCGTTTCCGTTCAACGCCTCGACGCCGATCCTCTATTACAACAAGAACCTGTTCCGCTCCGCCGGCCTCGATCCCGAGACCGCGCCGAAGACCTGGACCGAGCTGGGTGAGGCGGCGAAAAAGCTGCGCGCCGCCGGCGCCGTCTGCGGGTTCACGACGTCCTGGCCGTCATGGATCAACGTCGAGAATTTTTCCGCCTACCACAATTTGCCGATCGCGACCGAAGCCAACGGCTTCGGCGGTCTCGACGCCGTGCTCAATTTCAACAATCCGGTGATGGTGCGCCACATCGCGCAGCTCGCGGCATGGCAGGCCGACAAGGTGTTCGATTATAGCGGCCGCGCCACGTCGGCCGAGCCGCGCTTCCAGAATGGCGAATGCGCGATCTTCATTGGCTCGTCGGCGACCCGCGCCGATATCCAGGTCAACTCGAAATTCGAGGTCGGCTACGGCATGTTGCCGTACTGGCCCGATGTCGCGGGCGCGCCGCAGAATACCACCATCGGCGGAGCGACTCTGTGGGTGCTGCGGAACCGGCCGCCCGATGAATACAAGGGCGTCGCGAAATTCTTCAGCTTTCTGTCGAAGCCGGAGGTTCAGGCCGCCTGGCACCAGAACACCGGCTATTTGCCGGTGACCCGCGCGGCATTCGATCTGACCCGCGCGCAAGGGTTTTACGACCGCAATCCCGGCGCGGCGATCTCGATCGAGGAAATCACGCTGAAACCGCCGACGGAGAATTCGCGCGGCGTGCGGCTCGGTTCTTTCGTGCTGATCCGCAATGTGATCGATGACGAGCTGGAGCAGGCGTTCAGCGGCCGGAAATCGGCGCAGGCCGCACTGGATTCGGCGGTCGAGCGCGGCAATGATCTGCTGCGCCAGTTCGAACGGGCCAATCGATAGTTGTTTTCGTGCCGTGCGCTGTCGCTTCATCCTTCGAGACGCCCGCAAAGCGTGCTCCTCACAGGATGAGGACTCAGACCCTCATGGTGAGGAGCGCGTCTTCGCGCGTCTCGAACCACCAGGCCACCTGGGTGCGCGGTCGTGATTCGACCCAGCCGGAAAATGATCTCGCCGTTTTCGCCGCGCCGCACCCACGATAGTTGTAGGCTGAGCACACCTGCACGCCGCGCTCAGCGGCCCACCTTGCTGCTGCCCTGGGTAATCAGACGCGCGGAGCGCTGATCGCGCACATAATTCCACAGCCAGCTCATCGCCACCGCGAGGCGGTTGCGCACGCCGATCAGGAAATAGATGTGGGCCACGCCCCAGATCCACCAGGCGAGGGTGCCGCGCAGCTTGAAGCGGCCGAAATCGATGACGGCCTGTCGCTTGCCGATCTGCGCCAGACTGCCGGCGTGCTTGTAGTGAAACGGGCCAAGCGCAGCTCCGCGCAGCCGGGCCTTGATGCAGTCGGCGACATAGCGTCCCTGCTGCTTGGCCGCAGGCGCAATGCCGGGGACCGGATTGCCGTCCGGGCCCGCGATCACCACGGTATCGCCGATTGCGAAGATGTCGGGATGGCGGGGAACGCTGAGGTCAGGCAGGACCTGCAGGCGGCCGGCGCGGTCGGCCGGCGCATCCAGCCATTCGGCGGCGGGCGAGGCGCGCACGCCGGCGGCCCAGATGATCGTCTTGGCCGCAAGCCGGTTGCCGCCATACACGACGCCGTCACGGTTGCATTCGGTCACCGGCTGTCCGAGCAGCACCTCGACGCCCATGCTTTCGAGCGAGCGCTGCGCATAGGCGGAAAGATCATCGGCAAATCCCGCCAGCACGCGCGTACCCGCCTCGATCAGCACCACCCGCGTCTTGCGGGTGTCGATGTTGCGGAAGTCGGACGGCAGCGTGTCGTGCGCTAGTTCGGCGATGGTGCCCGCAAGCTCGACGCCGGTCGGGCCGGCGCCGATAATGACAAAGGTGAGCCGTGCGGCGCGGCGTTCCGCATCGGGCTCGCGCTCGGCGCGTTCAAACGCGACCAGGATGCGGCGTCGAATGGTGGTGGCGTCCTCCAGCGTTTTCAGCCCCGGGGCGAATGGCTCCCATTCGTCGTGACCGAAGTAAGCATGGCGGGCACCGGTGGCGAGCACCAGGGTGTCGTAGGGCAACGCGCCGCCATCTTCGAGCAGCACGCGCTTTCCGGCCGGGTCGACGCCGCTCACCGTCGCAAACAGGGTGGTGACCTCGTGGCGTCCGCGCAAGAGATAGCGGATCGGCCAGGCGATCTCCGATGTCGCCAGTGACGCGGTCGCGACCTGGTACAGCAGCGGCTGGAACAAATGATGGTTGCGACGGTCGATCAGCGTGATCTCGACCGGCGCCCCCGCCAGCCGATGTGCGGTTTCGAGCCCGCCGAAACCGGCGCCGACGATCACGACGCGATGGGACCCTGTCGGCGTCGTCGTCATGGGCTTGCGATCTCCAGGGTTCAAATGTCTCAATCCAAGACACTATGCATTCGCTCGCAGCGAAGCCAGCCCGGTCGGCCTCATGAGCGGGCTTTTGCCATGGTTTCGTGCAATGGGCGTAGGTCGGCTTTGCCTATCGTGACACATCATGCCGCGTGGCCGTTGCGTGTTGGAACCATGCCAAGCGCTGGAATATTTTTCACGGCGACCGAATCCATTGTGGGGTGCCGAACGTCTTGATGGTCGAGGCAGCACAAACCCGCGGAGAACCCCGATGAAACAGAGATTGATCAGGTACAGAACGAGGCCCGAAGCCGCCAACGAGAATGCCGCGCTTGCGGCGGCGGTATTTTCCGAACTGAGGACGCTGCAGCCGGAAGGCGTGCGCTATTGTTGCCTGCGGCTGGACGATGATACGTTCATTCACATCGTCGAGACCGCGGCCGATGATGGGACCAGCGCGTTGCCCAAGCTCGCCGGCTTCCAGGCGTTTCAAAGCGGGGTCCGCGACCGTTGTGCCGAACCGCCGCTGGTCCGCGGTGCTACGATCATCGGCAATTACCGGATGCTGGCCGAAGCCTGAGCAGGGCTTCATTGCCGGAGGCGGAATGAAATCGCTCCCCGAGGGATCAGCCACCGCGTCCGGCATCGACGCCCTGCTGGTTGCGATGCGGCCGAAGCTGCATCGCTATTGCTCGCGCATGGTCGGCTCGGTGATCGATGGTGAAGACGTGCTGCAGGACGCGTTGATCAAGGCGGTCGAGCAGTTTCCGTCGGCGGGCCGGCTCGGCAATCCCGAGGGCTGGTTGTTTCGCGTCGCGCACAACACCGCGCTGGATTTTCTCCGCCGCCGCCGACGGCAAGAAGGACTTCGATCGAGCGAGGAACCGGACATGGTTGCCGACCCGGCCGACGCCGTCGCGAGCCGCCAGATCGCGGGTGCAAGCCTGCGTACCTTCATGCGGCTGCCGGTCGCGCAGCGCTCCAGCGTGATTCTGATGGACGTGCTCGGCTGCTCGCTCCAGGAGGTTTGCGAAGTGATGGATTTCAGCCTGCCGGCGGTGAAGGCGGCGCTGCATCGCGGGCGCGCCCGGCTGCGTGAACTCGCCGCCGAGCCCGACGATATGCCGCAGCCGGCACTATCGGCAGCCGAGCGCGATCGCCTCGGCGCCTATGTGGCGCATTTCAACGCCCGCGATTTCGATGCCGTCCGCGCCATGATCGCCGACGATGTCCGGCTCGACCTCGTCAACAAGACGCGGATCAACGGCAAGGCCGAGGTCTCCCGCTATTTCGGCAATTATGCGGGGATTGCGGACTGGCACCTGGTCCCCGGGCTGGTGGACGGCCAGCCGGCGATCCTGGTATTCGATCCCGGCGAACCACGCACGCCACGATACTTCATGCTGCTGCAATGGTCGGCCGGTCGGGTCTCCGCGATCCGGGATTTCCGCCACGCGCCCTACGTCATCGACGGCGCTGAATTCCAGTTCTGATCGGCCGCCGCCGCAGAGGTGCTCGACGGGTACCAAGCGCTTGACGGTTGAATTATAATTCTTGCCATTCGTCGCCACCACGAATTATGGTGCATGGCGCGCGGGCGATGAGCCGAAGGTTCTAGAGGGAGCCACGCGGTTCAAGCTTGCCGTCGCTGGAAGATTTCGCGCACAAAACAGGTCCCGTCGAGGACACACGCAAGCGGAGCACGGAAAGCTCCCGGGATGGGGCGGCCGTTCGACCGGCGGCTTTTACGAGCGAGGAGGGAGACACATGAAAACGGCATACTGGCTGGCGGGCGTTGCGGCGCTGGCGCTGGCTCAGCCGGCTACGGCCGGAGATACCATCAAGATCGGGTTCGTCAGCACGTTCAGCGGCCCGACCGCGGTGATCGGCAACGACATGCGCAATTCGTTCGAGCTTGCGCTCGACCATCTCGGCCACAAGATGGGCGGCAAGCCGGTCGAGGTGATCTACGAGGACGACACCTTCAAACCCGACGTCGGCAAGCAGAAGACCGAGAAGCTGATCCTGTCCGACAAGGTCGACTTCATCGCCGGCTATATCTGGTCGAACGTGCTGCTCGCCTCGCTGAAGCCGATCGTGGATTCGAAGACGATCATGGTCGACGCGAATGCCGGTCCGTCGCAGCTCGCCGGCGAACTCTGCTCGCCCTACGTGTTCTCGACCTCCTGGCAGAACGACCAGACGCCGGCGGCGATGGGCCTTTACATGAACCAGAAAGGCGTGAAGTCGGTGTTCCTGATCGGTCCGAACTATGCCGCCGGCAAGGACATGCTGGCCGGCGTCAAGAGCACCTTCAAGGGCGAGGTCAAGGGCGAGGAATATACGGTGTGGCCGAGCCAGCTCGACTTTTCGGCCGAACTCACCAAGGCGCGGGCCTCCGGCGCCGCCTCGATCTTCGTGTTCTATCCGGGCGCTGCCGGCGTGCAGTTTCTCAACCAGTATGTGCAGGCCGGTCTGAAAGGGCAGATGCCGCTCTACACCGCCTTCACCATCGACGAAACCACGCTGCCGCTGCAGAAGGACAACGCGATCGGCGTCCCCGGCGCGCAGGAATGGGTGAACGATCTGCCGAACGAGCAGAACAAGAAGTTCGTCGCCGACTACCGCAAGAAGTATCCCGGCCTGCGCCCGAGCTTCTACGGCGCGCAATCCTACGACGCCGCGCAGTTGATCAACAGCGCGGTGGTGGCGGTGAAGGGCGACACCAGCAAGAAGGACGAGATGAAGGCGGCGATGGAGAAGGCGGACTTCAAGTCCGTGCGCGGCGCGTTCAGATTCGGCAACAACCACATCCCGATCCAGAATTTCTACCTGCAGGACGTGGTCAAGGATGCCGCGGGCCAGCTCTCTCTCAAGACGGTTGCCACCATCGTCAAGGACGACCAGGATCGCTTCCACGACAAATGCCCGATGAAGTGATCAGGGCTTTGGGTCCATGCGGCGGCGGCGCTGGCGCGCCGCCGCTGTTTTCTTTCAGCCCCGTGTAAGCGGTCATGCTGCTCGTCGTCGAACAGTTTCTCAACGGATTGCAGTTCGGCCTGCTGCTGTTCCTGCTGGCGGCGGGATTGACGCTGGTGTTCGGCATCATGGACCTGGTCAATCTCGCCCATGGCTCGCTGTACATGATGGGAGCCTATTTTGCCGCGACCTTCGTCGCCTGGAGCGGCAATTTCGTCGTCGGCGTTCTGCTTGCGCTGGGCGCGACGCTGTTGCTGGGCATCGTGCTGGAAGTCGTCGCGCTGCGGCACCTCTATGGCCGCGATCATCTCGATCACGTGCTGGCGACGTTCGGGCTGATCCTGTTCTTCAACGACGCGGTGCGGCTGATCTGGGGCCCCGCGGGGCTGGCGCTGCCGCTGCCGGCGTGGCTGACGGTGCCGATCCAGATCGTCCCCGGCGTGTTCTATCCCGCCTATCGGCTCGCCATCATCGCGGTCGCGCTTGCGGTTGCGCTGATGCTCTATCTGGTCGTGATGCGAACCCGCATCGGCATGCTGATCCGCGCCGGCGCCTCCAACCGTGAAATGATCGGCGCGCTCGGTATCAACATCAAGCTGCTTTACACCCTGGTGTTCGGGCTTGGCGCCGCGCTGGCCGGGCTTGCCGGGCTGATGCAGGCGCCGATCCTGACGGTCCAGATCGGCATGGGTGAGAACATCCTGATCCTTGCCTTCGTCATCATCGTGATCGGCGGCATTGGCTCGATCCGTGGCGCGTTCCTGGCCGCGATCCTTGTCGGCATGATCGACACGCTCGGCCGCGCCTTCCTGCCCGATCTGCTGCGCAAGGTCCTGAGTTCGGCGGCGGCTTCCACCGCAGCGCCCGCGCTGTCCTCGATGCTGATCTATCTGCTGATGGCGATCGTGCTGGTGGTGCGGCCGGAGGGGCTGTTCCCGGCCAGCCGGCGATGATCGTTTCGCTCAACGCCCGCAACGCGGTCGCGGCGCTGGTCGCGGCCGTGCTGCTGTTGCTGCCGCTCTATTCCGCGCTCAGCGGCAATATCTTCGTGCTGACGCTGTTCACCCGCATCGTGATCTTCGCGCTGGCGGCGGCAAGCCTCAATCTCATCATGGGCTATGGCGGCATGATGAGTTTCGGTCATGCCGCCTATCTCGGCATCGGCGGTTATGCCGTCGGCATTCTCGCCTTCGAGGGCATCGGCTCCGGCTTCATTCAGTGGCCGGTGGCACTCGCGGCCTCGGCGCTGTTTGCGCTGGTGATCGGCGCGCTGTCGCTGCGCACCCGCGGGGTCTATTTCATCATGATCACGCTCGCCTTCGCGCAGATGGCGTATTACGTTGCATCGGGGCTCGCGCGCTACGGCGGCGACGACGGTCTCACGATCTACAAGCGCAGCGATTTCGCCGGCCTGATCAACCTGTCGAGCCGGGTGCAGTTCTACTATCTCTGCCTGTCCTGTCTGGCCGGCGGAATCTATCTGATCTGGCGCATCGTCAATTCGCGCTTCGGCCTCGTCGTTCAGGGGCTGCGCTCGAACGAGGCGCGAATGCAGGCGATCGGGTTTCCCGCGACGAGATACCGGCTGGTCTGCTTTGTCATCGCCGGCACCATGTGCGGCCTCGCCGGCGCCCTGCTTGCCAACAATACCGATTTCGTCAGTCCGGCGGTGATGTTCTGGACCCGCTCCGGCGATCTGATGGTGATGGTCATTCTCGGCGGCATGGGCTCGCTGTTCGGTCCGGTGATCGGCGCGATCGTCTATCTCGTGCTGGAGGAGTTCCTGTCGCAGCTCACCGAATACTGGGCGATGATCATGGGCCCGCTATTGCTGCTGATCGTGCTGTTCGGGCGCGGCGGCATCATGGGACTGCTCGGGAGATTTGGTCGTGGCTGATCCGCTGCTTCGCGTCCGGAACCTGGTCCGCCGTTTCGGCGGCATTGCCGCGACCGACAATCTCTCGCTCGATGTCGGGCGCGGCGAACTCCACGCCATCATCGGCCCGAACGGCGCCGGCAAGACCACCTTGATCAGCCAGCTCACCGGGCAGTTGCTGCCGAATTCCGGCACCGTGCATTTTGCCGGCCAGGACATCACCCGGCTGCCGGCCTATCGCCGCAGCGCGCTCGGGCTGGCGCGCTCGTTCCAGATCACCTCGCTGCTGCCCGACTTCACCGCACTCGACAATGTCGCGCTGGCGGCCCAGGCCCATCACGGTCACTCCTTCCATTTCTGGCACAATGCCCGCAAGGAAAGGCAGCTCCGCGCCAGCGGGCGCGCCGCGCTCGCCCGGGTCGGGCTCGAACCACGCGCCGATGTCGCGGTCGCCGCCCTCAGCCATGGCGAGCAGCGCGAACTCGAGCTCGCGGTCGCGCTCGCCACCAGGCCGCAATTGCTGCTGCTCGACGAGCCGATGGCGGGATTGGGCGTCACGGAATCGGCGCGGATGGTCAAACTGCTCGGCGAATTGCGGCGCGAAGTCACGATCGTCCTGGTCGAACATGACATGGACGCGGTATTTGCGCTTGCCGACCGGATTACCGTGCTGGTCTATGGCCGCGTCATCGCATCCGACACCCCGGCGGCGATCCGCGGCAATGCCGAAGTGAAGCGCGCCTATCTCGGCGATACCCATGCGGTGACCCGCCATGGCTGACGCCGCACCCCTGCTCGAAGTCGAAGGCCTCGAGACCTGCTATGGCCTGAGCCAGGTGTTGTTCGGGATGTCGCTCGTGGTCCGGACCGGCGAGATGGTGGCGCTGATGGGCCGCAACGGCATGGGCAAGACCACCACCATCCGCTCCATCATGGGCCTGACGCCGGCGCGCGCCGGGACCATCCGCTTCGCGGGCCAGGAGGTCCGCCGGCTGGCCTCGTTCCGGATTGCCCAGTTGGGCATCGGCCTCGTGCCCGAGGGGCGCCAGATCTTTCCCAACCTGACCGTGCGCGAGAATCTGGTCGCGGCCTCGGGCAACCGGCTGGCGGCATCCGATCCATGGACCCTCGACAGGATTCACGCGCTGTTTCCGCGGCTGGCCGAGCGCGGCGGCAATATGGGCGGCACGCTGTCGGGCGGCGAGCAGCAGATGCTGGCGATCGGCCGGGCGCTGATGACCAATCCGCGGCTTCTGATCCTCGACGAGGCGACCGAGGGCCTGGCGCCGCTGATCCGCGACGAAATCTGGAACTGCCTGTCACTCCTGAAGGCGCGGGGCCAGTCGGTGCTGGTAATCGACAAGAACGTCGAGAACCTCACCCGCATCGCCGACCGCCACTACATGATCGAGCGCGGCCGCGCGGTGTGGAGCGGCAGCTCGCGAGAATTGATCGCCGAGCCCGATCTGCAGCACCGCTATCTCGGAATTTGAACGCCGCCGTCGGGGCGCGCGGCCAAAGCCGCAGCGTGGCAGCCGCTATCGGCGACGCCGGTCACCAAAAATGGACGCCGCGGCTGGCCCCATGCGTTGCTTCCATCTCGGCTCCGAGCGTGGCGCTGTGGGCAATGGTCGGGTAGGCGGGGTCGGGCTGCGCATCGTCAGGCGGGACGCCGATGGCGCGAAACAGCGATTCGAGCAGGCGCGTGACCCGGCGCTGCTTGCGTTGCCATCGTTCGGCGCGCTCTTTCGGGCGTGGCGGCTCCCCGACCAGGATCGAGGACAGCAGCCAGGCACAGGCGCCTCGCTCGTCGTTGGCGGCAACCGCAATCGATTTCCCTTGTTTGCCGGGATCGGGAACGTCCGGCTTGCTGCTTCTCCGGGCGAGCTCGTGAACGATGCTCTCGCGCAGGATGTGTGAGAGGCTACAGCCCGAATCCGTGCAAGCTCGCTGCAATGCGGCGAGGGTTGCGGCATCGACGCGCACTCTCAGAATGTCGTTTTTCTTCATTGGCTTGAACCTACCTTGTCTGCGTTTTCCCGATCAAAGATCCAGCGTCAACTCGTCAGACAGCGCGCGCGAAACGCAGATCATCATCGTGTTGTTCGCCTCCTTCTCGGAGGCGGTGAGCACGCTGTCGCGATGGTCGGGCCTGCCTGCCAGGACGGGTGTCTCGCAGGTGGCGCACAGCCCTTCGCGGCACGAGAAGGGGATGGCGAGCTGGTTGGCCTCCAGCACCTCGAGAATCGACTTTCCGGCTGGTACCATGAAGCGGCGCCCCGAGCGCGCAAGCACGACAGTGAAGTCTCCGGACGCGTCCGCGGTCGTCGGCTGCTTTGGCGTGAACCATTCGAAGTGCATTTGCGCGGGCGCCCTCGACTGCGCCGCCGCCTCAACGGCGGTCATCAGCGGCGCCGGACCGCAGCAGTAGATATGGCTGTCCGTCGGCAGCCCTTCGATCGTGCCGGTGACGTCGAACAGCGCGCCTGCCTCGTCATCGGCGTGCAAAGTGACATTTCCGGCAAATTCCCCGAGCTCCTCCAGGAAGGCGGCGCGCTGGCGGCTGCGCACGAGGTACCAGAGATGCCAGTCGCGCCGGTTCGCCGCGCACCACCGCGCCATCGAGAGGATCGGCGTGATGCCGATGCCTCCGGCAATGAAATCATGTCGCGGCGCCGCCTCGGCGAGCGGGAAGTTGTTGCGCGGCGCGGTTACGTCGACAGTATCGCCGGGACGCAAAGTGCGGTGGATGTGCAGCGATCCGCCACGGCTTCCGGCGGCGAGCCCGATTCCCACGACATAGCGATCGCGTTCGCGCCAGTCGTTGCAAAGCGAATAGTGCCGGATCAGGCCGTTCGACAGATGCAGCTCGATATGCGCGCCCGGCGTGAACGGCGGCAGCGCGGCGCCGCCGGGATCGCGAAGCTCCACCGCCAGCGCATCCTTTGCTTCGGCAACGACGTTGGACACGCGAAGCGCTAGGCGATGATCGGTCAAGGCGGGCTCTCGGAGATGAACGCGAAACGGCAGGCCGGCGCCGGCAGCGCCGGATGTCCGGGTCAGACCGCCTGAAGCTTCGGTGCGCCGGCGTTCTTCTCCGCGGTGAGGCGCTGATTGAAGGCCCAGCGGAAATGCGACAGCGGGGCGTCGGCCCGAATCGCCAGAAGCTGATAGTCCGGGTCGGCGTCGAATACCTTCTGCTGGGCCTCGATGATCGCCTTGTCCTCGAGGAAACCTTCCTCGAGGCTGTGGCGCAGCGACAGCGCGATATTGGGATTGTCGATGTCGAAATTGTGCAGATAGTTCCAGAAGAAGTGGGTGGAGCTGCGCGTCTCCGGCGTCATGAACTGGGCATTGCGGTACTGCCGGGTACCTTCGACCAGAACGCCCTTCTCGGCGCCCTGGCCTGCCGGCGCGAACATCGAATCGAGCAGGAAGATGCCGGGAACGATCATGCGCCCGATATTGCGGCGGTCGATCTTGTCGCGCTTGTTGGCGATCACCTTGCGATGGTAGGGCGGCGCATCGGCATTCATGTGCCAGCGTTCGACGCGGAATCCATCGTCCAGCCGTTCGATCGCGACCGGCTTGGTGCTGTAGGCATATTCCTCCGAACCGCCCAGCGTGTTGGTGTGAACGAAGGCGAGATGCGCGAAGTCGCTGAGATTGTCGACGATCAGCAGCCAGTTGGCCTTGTAATGCATGTAGCCGGGAAGTCCGCGCCAGGCGGAGTCGTTGAGCGGCGGATAGTCGACGATCAAGGCCGGATCGGCCTTTTCGGCCTCGCCCATCCAGATCCAGACCAGGTTGTAACGCTCGACGATCGGATAGCTGCGCACGCCCAGCTTTGGCGGGATCACCTCTTGACCGGGAATTTGAATGCATTTGCCCGACGGATCGAACTTCATGCCATGGTACATGCAGCGGATGTCGTCGCCCTCGATGCGGCCCATCGACAGCGGCGCCGCCCGGTGGCAGCAGCGGTCGTCCAGCGCGACGACCCTTCCGCTCTCGCCGCGATACAGCAGAATCGGGCTTTCCAGAATCGTGCGCGCGAGCCGCGTGCCGTCGATCAGTTCATGATCCCAGGCCGCCACGTACCAGCAATTCCTCAGAAAGATGCCGTCTGCCGCCATGACATTTCTCCCATCGTGTTTGGAAGCGTATTTAGAAGCGTTTTATATTGCCGGCCGGGCCAGGAAAATCCATTCTCTCTGGACATACCGTTCGGCTGGATGGACAATCACGCGATGGATTGGCGCGATTGGGACGTGTTTTGCCATGTTGTCGATCACGGCGGTTTCACCGCCGCCGCCCGTGTGCTGGGGCATCCGAAGTCGAGCCTGAGCGCGGCCGTGCAGCGGCTCGAGGCCGACGTGGGGTTGCGTTTGCTCGAACGGACCACGCGACGGCTGCGTCTGACCGAGGCGGGCGAGTCGGTCTATCATCGGGTCGGGCCGCTGTTCGCCGCGCTGCGCGATGCCCGCAGCGAATCCATGGCGGCGTGTGGCACCGTCGCGGGGATCCTGCGCATCGCATCCCCGTATGAATTTGGCGCCCATCACGTCGGCCCCGTCGCCTGCGCGCTGATGGCAAGCTATCCCAACCTTCGGGTCCGGATCGATGTCGAGCATGAAATCGTCGACCCGATTGCCGGGAATTACGACATGGTGTTCGCCATGCTCGAAGCTCCGTTACGGCCATCCGCGATCGTCATTCGCAAGGTATTCTCGATCGCGCGCGGCCTGTTCGCGGCGCCCTCGCTGCTCGAAAGCCGTGGCGAACCGCGGACACTCGGCGACCTCGCCGGGTTCCCGCTGCTCGCAGGTCCCACCGACGCCGAATGGACGCTTACCGACCGCCACGGCTCGGTTCAGCATATTGCCACCGCAGGCGCCCGGCTGGTCAGCTCGAATGCCGGCGTCCGGCTCCAGGCGGCGCTGGCCGGACACGGCGTTCTGCGCGTCACGGCGAGCTATGTCCGGACGGCGGTGGAGACCGGAGCGCTGCGCCAGCTTCTGCCGGACTATGCCTGCGAACCACTCAACGTCCACGCCTTGCTGCCGGCGCGGCGACTGATGCCGGAGAAGGTGCGCTGTTTCCTCGATGCCATGGAAGAACACGCGCGAATGGCAGGTCCCGCCGATTCCACGCCGCTTGCCGGGGCGAGGACGGCTTGAGGCGGGTCGCTCATGTCAGCGGGTTAATGCCGTCGGAGGCGAATTTTGCAAAGGCGAGTATGACGAAGAGTTCGTTCAAGGAGGAAATGCCCAGCCTTGCGTAAGCGCGCTTGCGA
>DASUIA010000231.1:0-18317 GCA_036273255.1 Bradyrhizobium sp. | reverse complement strand
GATGAACGAAACACCGGTCTCGCCGGGAGCCGATCGCAACAGGGCGGTCCCGGGCCGGGCTCGTGCTTCGGCAGCCCCGCGTCACGCGCCCTTGGCAAATCGCGACCGCTACGGGACCGTCGATTCAGCCGGCGGCGCCATCCCTCAGGCTAAAGCTCGCGCCGGGCTTTTTTGCCCATCAGGCGTTTTCCAGTCGCTTTATCCGAGACACGTCCACGCTGCGAGAGGCATGCCATGCGTCATAAGCCGCCTGCATTCGCAACCAGGACGCCGCGCTCCCGCCAAGCAGGACCGCGACACGGACGGCCACCTCAGGGGAGAGCGGCCTGCGGCAAGTCATGATCTCATGCAAATGCTGGCGAGAAATTCCGATCCTCTCCGCGATATCCTTCTTGGAAACACGGACATCCGCCCGGGCGATGGCGTCCTGTGCGCAATCACTGCGCTCAACATCCTGGTCGCTGATCGGCTGGGTCGCCGCCTTGCGGAACAGGCGTGGCGTCAATCGCCGAGCCAGGCACATACCAGCGCGATGTTGGCCGCGCACGCTGCCAGCAGGCCGACGGTGAGGAGCAGATGCATGCGCTCGAACGGGGTTTTGAGGGCGGCTTTCATCATGGCGAAAGCATCCGGCGATTCTGGCGCGGGAGTCCCGGCCAATATTTTTCGACGGATTCAGGACTCGTTTACGACTCAGGGATTCCGGCAAACGCCGCGTGCCATGCCGGCCGGCCTTCACCGGCGTGTGATACGGCCGTGCCGCCGGGTTGAAACCCTGCCGGCCCGAGGGCGTTAGGGTGGTTTAGCGGAGCGTATCCATGCCCTACGCATTGTTTTGCAACGACGCCAAGCTGAGCAAGGCCTATCCCACCGAGGCGGATGTCTGGAAGCTTGCCCGGCGAAGCGGGCTCGTCGTCGATGCGGTCTCGGAAGAGGAAAAGCCTGCTCCCAGGCCTGTGCTGGACAACGACTACGAAATCAGACCCTGCCGGCCGGATCCGCAGGAAGATCCCGACCGGAACAAGGCCGAGGCCGAGCGCGACGCCCAATCGGAACCGGGTTCGTGAGAGGCAGCGCGACGTTGCCGCGTGACAGCGCCTACGGGGTCGCGATCGCCAGCGAGGCCTGCTCATCCGTAAGGGTCACGCAGGATTTGCGCCGGTGCAGGCCGCGGATCGCACCGGTTACCTTGAGTACCTTGCCCACCGGACACGTCGCGTCCTGCACGAAAACAACTTCATAGGGAGCGAGGATGAGCGGCTCGGACTTCAGCACAGTCTGGGCAAAGCACGGCGCGGCCAGCGCGGAAAAAATCAGGCCCAATACCAAAGCACGCATGTTCGTGGTCCACAGCAACGGCACGATCATAAATTCCGCCGGGAAAGGAAGTTCCTCAGTGCCCCGGCTTTATTTTTGCCGTGAGGAAAAGGCCGCCGCCCCGCATCCTCTTCGACCGCAAAAAAGGCCGGCGCAAGGCCGGCCTCTCAAATCAGGCGTCGTCAGTACCGTCAGTACCGCGTGGCAAGCGGGCCGCCCCAGCCGAAGCGATAGTTCAGGCCGGCCTTGACGGTATGCTCGTCGTCCCTGAAGCGGGTCCCGACGATGTCGGCAGGCCCGCCGGTGAACGTGGTGCTGCCGAAATTGTAATACTGGTACTCGACTTTGGCGGACCAGCTCGGCGCGAACATGTACTCCAGGCCGGCGCCGACGGTATAGCCGTCCCGGTGACTGCCGTCCGTGGTGAACGGCTGCGGCACCCCGGCAAAGCTGACGGCAATATTGTTGTTGTCCCGCCAGGCATAGCCGCCCTTGGCATAGAGCAACGCCGGACCCCAGGTATAGCCGAGCCGGCCGGTGACCGAGCCGAGTTGATCGGAGTTGGCCGTCACCAGGGTGCCGCCGGGGAAAAGCGTGCCCGCATTGTTGCCGCCGCCGAGCCAGCTATATTGGGCTTCGACACCCATCACCCAGTTGGGCGCGAATTGGTAATCAAAGCCGCCCTGCACGCCGCCCAGAAACCGGCCGTCACTACCCTGCAAGCTGCTGTCGCCCGCAAAGGCGCCGCCGACATGGCCGCCGATATAGAACCCGGTCCAGTTGTAGACAGCCTGGGGCGCCGTATAGGCGGGCGCCTTGGTGTAGGTGCGTGGAGGCAAGTCGGCCGCAAAGGCTGGAGCAGCAAATGCGATCACGGCGGCTGCGCCGAGCAGAAGTTTCTTCATGTTGGTACCCCGTTTAGGTCGTTGCGACCCTCTGCAAACAACATGGCCTCAGTTTGGTTGCTTGTTGGTGGCATCGCGGCACCGACGGCAGGCCAGATAGCGGCCAACTGTGGGAGCGAGGCAACAACGCCAATTTGTTCCATCCCGATGTAGTTATCGTTGCGGCGTTGAACCATTGGCAAAGCTCATCAAAGTGTCGTTTCAGGTCGGTTCCGGTTCAAACCTCGCCGAAATGTGATCGCCGGCCAGCCTTTAGCGGGTCAGCTTTTCCAGATCGGGGAATGGCGCATAGGCCGCACCGGTGCAGATGTCAGCCGGCTTCTCGACCACGTGGTCGAGACGGCCATCGACATAGACGATGGCACGTTCCTGCTGGACGCCATAGCTGCCGTCGGATTCGTGCGGCGTGAATCGCAGGCAGCTCACATAGCGCAGGCGCCCGCCGACGGTGCGCTGCATCGGTTCGGCCATCGCGGCGTCATGCACGCCGACGGGATTATTGAGGTAGGTGCGCATGAACGACAGAATTTCGGCGTGGTAGTTGGCGGGAAATGGCTGGTCGGCAACGCCGCGATCGTCGGTGTAGCTGATGACCCGGCTGTCGCCACCGCCCGCACAGCCCGCGAGCGCGATCGGGAGCAGCAGAATGGCCGCACGTTGTGCCGATGTCCTCAAGTGCAACCTGAATTTCGCTGGTCCCCGATGGCGAATCCTAGACCGCGGGCCGGCCAAAGGGAATTGTCATCTTGGTGATCGCGAGGCGGTCAACGGGTGCGAGCAAGGCAACACCGGCCCGCTCCATGGGGGAAGCCATGGGCGGGCCGGCTATCCGCCAACAGGCGCCGGGGCAATGCGGATCAGCCGCTGCAGCGAGCCGGCTTCAGCCGCGCTTGACGGGAGCGGCGTGCTTGATCGCAGCCTTCGAGATGCGGTGCTTCCCGTGCGCAGCCGCCTTGTGGCGATGGCGACGGTGATGGCTGACTTGATGGTCCATCCTGGCATGGGCGTTCAGCACCCGGTGCTTGGCCGTGGCGGCCTTGGCGACCGGCGCGGTATGGCTGGAGGTGGCGGCGAGTGCAGGCGCCGCCAGCACCGAAGCCGCGAGCAGCGCGGCGGAAATGGTCTTCAACATGGCATGTCCTCTTCGATCGGGGATCCCAAGTGCGGCGGTCGGATGACCGGTCTCGATGATCTCGAGCTGCGACATTAGGTGGCGGACGCTGAACCCACCCTGAAGCGGGACCATGGACTTCGTTCATCTTCATGACTTGCCCGCCATATTCGTTGGCGACGGATTCGAGCGCGCGCGCCTGGCGGAAATTGAGGCGAGGTGCATGGGAATGTCCGGCTGCGCCGGGTGTTCACATCAACAGGCTTCGGTGTAGAATTGTTACCTTGCAAAATCGGGAGAGATGCATGCGCCATTCCGCGATCAGGCTTTTCACGCTGGCCACGATTGCCATGACATTGTCGGCCGCGCCCGTGCTCAAGGCCTACGCCAACGGAGATAACAATCCCTCGCCGGCGGCCTCGTCCGACGCCAAGAAGGCCAAGAAAAAGCACGACAAGCATTCCAGCATCGACGACGGCCGGTTTTTGGCGGGCTATCATGCGGCCTACACCACGGTCTACGACCGCAACGATTATGCCCTCGCCATCGACGAGCTCAAGGCGCTGGGTCACGACGACAATGCCGCCGTCGCCAATCTGATCGGCTATTCCTACCGCAAACTCGGCGACTACAAGCTGGCGCAGGTCTGGTACGAGCGTGCGCTCAAGATCGATCCGGACCACGTCAAGACCTGGCAATATTACGGGCTTTGGCAGCTCGAACAGGGCAATCGCGATCAGGCGCAATATCATTTGAGCCGGATCGCCGCCCTGGCCGGCACCGACAGCGAGGAATATCGCTCGCTCGCCGCAGCGCTGGAGAAACCAACCGGCACCAGCCTCGTCTACTGATCGTCTATGCGCGCCGTCATTCCGCGGCGCGTAGCGAAGCGGAGCGAACCCGGAATCTACTCCCGATCGTGGTTATGGATTTCGGACCTATGCCAAGAGGCGCATCCCGGAATGAGGCTGCTGGGCGCTACGTCTCGATCCATCGCCCGTCGGACGTCACTTCATCATCGCCTCGACCTCGGCGCGGAAGGCCTGCCGCGAAGCGTCACGCGAATAGAACATGTGTCCGCCGGGATAGACCACGAGTTTCACCCGCGGTGGCGAAGCAAACGCCGGGAGCTGATCGAGCTGGATTTGCGAGCTGAAATACGGCGTGGCGAGGTCGAACAGCCCGTGCCCGATCAACAGCTTCAGCCTGGGATCGAGTGCGAGAATTTCCCGCAATTGAGAGACCGACTGCGGCGGGTTGATGCCGCCACCGAAGTCCCAGGCCTTCTCGACCGCGTTGTTGAGCAAATGGTAGGAGCCGTCCGGCCGCCAGTTCAGCTTGCGTGTGAGCAGATCGACCGCGGCGCTGGTCAGCGGCGCGGCCAACGGTTCGCCCGACGGATCGTTGAAATGGTAGAAGCTCGAATCCGGGTAGGGATCGATGCCCGACACCGATGCATCGTAGCGCCCCGTCACCTTGCCGTTCTTGCGATCGAATTCACGACGAAACTCGGCAACGGCAAAACGCCCGGCAAGCCGACGGCTCACCGCCGGATCGATTCCGGTCAATGCCGCCACCTTGTCGGAAAGTCGGTTCGTGGCTTCGGTGTCCGCCAGGCCCTTGATCAGGTCGGCGAGAAAATCGCCTTGCGCATAATGTTCGACGTCGGCCATGTCGGAGCGGGTCACCGCGCCCTTTTCTTCGCGCGCGACTGCGGCCATGGTCGGAAGGCTCGCCACATATTGCAGCAGGCTGGAGCCGTCAAATTCGCGGAAGTCGAGCACCGGCGAGATCAGGATCAGGCCCCTCACGCCGACGCCCTGCTGGATCTGCAAATTGCGAACGATCTTCGGTCCGCGGATGCCGCCATAGCTTTCGCCGGCGACGAACTTGGGCGAGCGCAATCGGCCATACTTTTCCAGCCAGCGTCGGATCGTCAGCGCAATCGATTGAACGTCGCCGTCGACCGAGAAAAACTTCTTCCGCACCTCGTCCCCGGATGCGACGAAGCGGCTGTAGCCGGTGCCGACCGGATCGATGAACACGAGATCGGTGAAATCGAGCCAGGTCTCGGCGTTCGGGATCAGGTCGGGCGAGGCGGAGGAAACCGCTGCGTCGCCCGTAATCGGCAGCCGCCAGGGTCCTGCGGCGCCAAATTGCAGATAGGCCGAAGCCGCGCCGGGACCGCCGTTGAAAAGAAAGGTTACCGGCCGCGTCGCCGGATCGGCACCCTCCAGTTGATAGGCGGTGTAGGTGATATCGGCCTGCGCTTCGCCCTTGTCATCGAACAGCCGGATCGAGCCCGCCGTGGCGGTAAAGGCGAGCGAGCGGCCGGGAAGCGTCACGGCTTGCCGGGTGGTGGAATCCGGCGGCAGATGATGTTGCTCGGCTGCCGCCGGTGGATTGGAGGCGTTGCGCTTGTTGCCGGCCTCCGGTGCCTTTGGCCCGGAAGGCGCGGCGCCGGGTGGCTGCTTCGGAGCTTGTGTCGCGTCCTCGGCGCGCACGCCGGAAGGGACCGACCATGCGACAACCGCCAGCGCTAGGCATGCAAGGCGCAGGGCAGCGAAGACTCGATCCATATCCGTTGTTCCCGTAGTGAGCGAACTGTCGGCGCGGCTGCTTCTACCCGGCTTCCGGCTCGAAATTGCGGCAGCCCAAGTTCGTTGGCAAGTTCTCGGCCCGTGTTAACGTTGACCTGAAACACATTGTCCGACCGGTTACATTTTTGAGCATGCTGGCTGGCTCGACAAAGACCGCCAAGGTCGTATAGACGACCGTCGGGCATCCTCGCCCACCTCTCAATATGAGCCTGCGATCCCATGACCACGCCTCAGCGATATGACCGGATCGCCTTTGTCGCGAGCGCCGGCGCCGAAGCCCAGCAGGCGCTGGCGCAACTCACCAAGGCATACGGCCATCACGATCCCGCCACGGCCGACGTCGTGGTGGCGCTCGGCGGCGACGGGTTGATGCTGCAAACGCTGCATCGGAACATGCGCTCGGGCAAGCCGATCTACGGCATGCACCGCGGCACCGTGGGCTTTCTGATGAACGAGTACAGCACCCACGATCTGAAGAGCCGGCTGGCGTCGGCGCGGGAATCCGTCATCCATCCGCTGCTGATGCGGGCCACCGACGTCCATGGAGCGGTGCATCTGCACCATGCCATCAATGAGGTTGCGCTGTTTCGCCAAACCCATCAGGCGGCGCATCTGAGAATTCTGATCGACGAGCGCGAGCGAATGTCGGAGTTGATCGCCGACGGCGTCCTGGTGGCGACCCCGGCGGGGTCGACCGCCTACAATCTTTCGGCCCAGGGACCGATCATCCCGATCAATGCGGCGCTGCTTGCGCTGACGCCGATCAGCGCGTTCCGCCCTCGCCGCTGGCGCGGTGCGCTGCTTCCGAACACCGCCTTTGTGGTGATCGAGGTGCTGGAGGGCGAAAAACGCCCGGTCGCGGCGGTAGCCGATCACGACGAGGCCCGCGATGTCCTTCGTGTCGAGGTGCTTTCCGACAAGACCATCTCGATGCGGATGCTGTTCGATCCCGGCCACAGCCTGGAAGAACGCATCCTGAGCGAGCAGTTCGGCTACTAACCGTTCCTTAACCGGCGCGGCGATATGGTTAACGCGGGTATACCGTTTTCGGCGGGAGCCCTGGGGCCCGGCCATGTTCCGCATCGATTTCAACAAGCTGCGCTTTCTCGTCTGCGACGACAATCCGCACATGCGCCGCATTTTGCGCACGCTGCTGCATTCGTTCGGCGCGCGCGAGGTCTATGAATCCGAGGACGGCGCAACCGCGCTCGAAATGTACACCCACTACGTCCCCGACATCGTCATCACCGACTGGTCGATGCCGATATTCGACGGTCTCGAACTGGCGCAGATGATCCGGCAACCGGAATCGAAGGGCAATCCCTACGCGCCGATCATCATGCTGACGGGCCATTCCGAAAAGCGCCGCGTCACCGTGGCGCGCGATGCCGGTGTGACGGAGTTTCTCGCCAAGCCGATTTCCGCCAAGGGACTGTATCAGCGCATCATGAACGTGGTCGCCAACCCGCGCCCGTTCATCAAGACCAAGACCTATTTCGGCCCCGACCGCCGGCGCAATTCCAACAATGCCTATATCGGTCCGGAGCGCCGCGTCGGCGGCGAGGTGGAAGTGATGCAGCAGCCTTCGTTGCTCGAGAAGGCCCGTTCCTCGATCTAGCAAAACGCTCAAGGAGCTATCATGGCCAGGGACAAGCGCGCGCTCCAGATCGAGACCTTCGTCGACCACCACGTGATTACGCAGCCGAATCCGCTGCGCAAGGTCCTGCGCCGTGTCGCCGAAGCGGACCTGGATGATCCGGTTGCGCGGGCGGAGATGGCTCTGGCGGGCCTGTCAGGCGAGTTCAAGGACTGGATGTCGGCGGAAGCCGACCGGCTCGCCGCCGCCCATGCCGCGATCCTGACCCACGGCTTCACCAGCGCCACCAGTGCGGAATTGTTTCGCGCCGCTCATGACATCAAGGGCGACGCCATTACCTTCGGCTATCCGTCCGCCGGCGTGGTCGCCGATAGCCTGTGCCGGATCATCGAGCATGCGCCCGACCTCGAACAGGTGCCCTCGCCGCTGATCGCGCACCACGTCAATGCCATTCAGGCGATCGTGGCCGAGCGTACCAGGCTCGACACCATCAGCACGGCGGGCGAGTTGAGCCGGAGATTGCGCGACGTGGCCGACGACTATCTCGCGCACGCCAACCGCAACCGGCCCGAGCATTTGGAAGCGATCCTCGCTCCCAGCATCGTCCCGGGGGAATAACGCAAAGAGCGCACGCGCCGCGTAGGGTGGGCAAACAAAGGCGCACTTGGCGCCGTGCCCACCTCGACAAAAATAATCCGGTATCGCGGTGAAGTGGTGGGCACGCTGCGCTCTTGCCCACCGTACGATTCTCGCATTCATCGCGACGAGCGAGCGAATCACGCCGCGATCAGGTCGAGTTCGATCGGGGCGATGGCGTCTTCGGCGATCAGTTCGTCGCAGAACATCCGGGCTTCTTCCCGCGCCGATTCGGTGGCAAAGCGCCGCAGCAGGATCAGCAGCGGCTCGGTGGACTGGCCATCGGTTTCACAATGCGTCAGCACGCGTTCGACCATCCGGCGTCGCAACCTTGCCGCCTCGCTGGCGGAGCCTGCAAATCCCATCTCGTGGCTTGCTTCGAGTGCCACGCGGAATGCGGCAAAGGTCGATTCCGGCAGGCCGGCGCGGATCAGCAGCGCGTTCATGCTGGCGCCGCCGCGGTCATGGAGCAGCGCGGCAACGCGGGCCAGCGGCAGTCCGGACAATTCCGCCAGCGCGTGGTCGAACAGTTCGAGATTGCCCGACAGCAGCGCGCGCAGGATCAATCCGGCATTCAACTGGCCGGTGACCCGCAGATGCTGCACGAGGCCGCGAATGTCGTCCCCGCGCGACCGCGCGGCGATCGTCACGGTCGAGCGGTCGAGCGCCTCGCCGGCAATCCGCACGGCGCGATCGGCGCTGAGCCAGTTCCGCGCCACCACGAACTGCGCCAGGGTGTCGGAGAGCTTGGCGACCAGCGCCAGCCGCGTGGCCGCGGGCAAATCCTCCAGCATCAGCATCGATTCCCGGATCGCGGCGAGATGGCCGTGGCGTTCGACGATACGATCCCATGAGAGCGGCGCAAGTTCGGCATAGGCATTCTCGATCAGCTCGAGCGCCGCCGCCGGCGCACCGACTTCGGCAATCGCCGCGGACACCGAGACCGGCAGATTGACGCGGCGGGCGATGGCGCATTGCATGTCGCAATTTCCGGTCGCGACGATATCGACGAGGTCGGCATCGATCAGCAGCGGCGAATGTTCGAGGATCGGCAGCGCGACCGATGGCTGGTCGACCGACAGCGCCTGCACGATTGCCGCAGGTGCGTCCTTGCTGTGGGCGAACACCTCGGCCATGGCCTGGCGCACCAGCGGCGAGGCGTCGTCGAGCAGCATCAGCAGCGCGCCTTCGGCGGCGATGCGGTCGTCTTCGCTCAAATCCGAGATCAGCCAGGCCCTCGCCAGCGCCCGAGTGGCCTCTGCCCGCTCGCCCGCGGGGGCGGTCCGTATCCAACTGATGAACTGGCGAACGATCATGACCCTGCCGGCCTACGCAACTTGCCAAAGGCACCGCGAGTCGGCGCCGCTGCAAGACAAAATAAACCACGACGCTTAACAAAGCGTTCACCATAAACGGCTGGTTTTGTTGACGTTTTGTTAAGGATGAAAATCCGCTCGGCCCGCGCAAAGTCGCCGGACCGGCGCTTGCGGAGCTAGCCGCTGCTGAACGTGCCGCTGCGGTCGCTGAACAGATCGAGCGAAGGCGCGGCGCCGGCGCTGGGGACCTGCGGCGAAGCTCCAGTCGCAGGCGATGCGGCGGCTACAGCCGGAGTCGCGGCAGCAACCGCCGTCAGTGAGGACGAATTGCCCCACAATTCATGAATGGCAGGCGAGATCGGTTCTGCGCGTTCGCCGGACTGGAACAGCGAGCGGAACACCGGATCGGCCGGTGCTGGCGCGTTGGTCGGCGTCGAGGCCGACGCCAACGTAACCGGAGCCGCCGATCGCGCGTCCGGAAAGCTCGACAGGTAGGCGGCATTGTCGGCGGGCGCTGCCGCCGCAACATTCGTGGCGGCCGATGTGGCGCCCACCGAGGCCATCGCGGCCCGCGTCGCCGGAGAGCTGGCGGCCCCTGCATAGCGCGCGGTCAGCACCGAATAGACTTCGGAGATGCTGCGCGCGCGTCCGCTGCGATCATAGAAGATCGACCGGTTCGCCGCGGCGGCGTTGGGAAACAGCCGCGCCCCGGAGGCTTGCGGGTTGTCCTCGGCGTTGTTGATCAGCTTGGCGGCACCGCCGACGCCCATGAGATGCGCCATGTAGAGTTCGCTCTCGGTCGGGCGGCGGCCGATCATGCCGGTGAGCTTGAAGCTGTTGGACTGCGTGAGCACGCCAGCCATCGCCGAACTGGCGTCGGGATCGTTGCGCAGATTCATGATTGCGCGCCGTGCGGTGGGATCGCTGACCGAGTAGGTACCCGAGGAGGACTTGGTGATGGCGCCGGCGTATTGACCGTAGCCGAGCAGCGCGCCGGCCTCCTTGACGGTGCCGAGCCAGGTCTGATCGATGAACTGAAAAAGCCCACCCGCCGACGAGGTCGAGGCGCTCGCCTTCGGATTGAAATCCGATTCCATCTTGGCTGTCGTCAGCAGATACTGAAAGCTGGTGCCGGTGGTGGTCGCCGCCTGCTTGATGGCGCCGGCAATCCGCGCGCGCAACGATTCGCCACCTGCCGCCACCGTGGCGTTTGAAGAGTCGACCGACATCTGTGGGTCCCCGCCCTCTCCCCGCGAAACGACCGTCCGGCGCTGCAGGTGCTTTTCTCCCAAAAGGCCCCCGTGCCGCCGTCACCCTGCGGTAGCCATGGTTAATGCGGAGTTAAGAGGTTCTGGGCTGACCTCGGCGCGCGCCAGTCAGGTGCCGTAGGTCTCTTTCGGATCGAACAGCCGTTCGGCGTCCACAAACGACAGGCGCGCCCCGCCCTCGCCGCCGGAGACGGCGCGGTAGAAGCAGGAGCGGCGACCGGTGTGGCAGGCGGCGCCGATCTGCTCGACCCGGATCCACACCGCGTCCTGATCGCAATCCATCCGCATCTCGACCACGCGCTGGGTATGGCCCGAGCTTTCGCCCTTGCGCCAGAGCGCGTTGCGCGAACGGCTGAAATACCAGGCCTGCCCGCTGGCGATGGTCCTGCGCAGCGCTTCGTCGTTCATGTGGGCGACCATCAGAACCTCGCCCGAACTCGCATCGGTGGCGACGCAGGTCACGAGCCCCGACGCGTCGAATTTGGGCTCGAACGTCAGCCCTTCCTCGCGCTCGTTGATTCCGGAAGACGTGGACACGGGCGGCCCCTCGTAAGTTCGAGCGAGGGTCGGCTAGCGCTGCGGCCCTCGCACCATGGACAGGAAACGGGCCTGCTCCGCCGGATTATCGCGGAACATGCCGGTGAAGCGGCTGGTGAACGTGACGGCGCCGGGCTTGGCGACGCCGCGCACCGACATGCAGGTATGCTCCGCCTCGATCATGACTGCAACGCCGCGCGGCTTCAGAATCTCGTCGATCGCAGCCGCGATCTGCGCGGTCAGATGTTCCTGGGTCTGCAGACGGCGCGCGAAGATGTCGGTAAGGCGCGCCAGTTTCGACAGCCCGACGACCCGCTCGATCGGCGTGTAGGCAATATGCGCCTTGCCATAGAACGGCATCATGTGATGCTCGCACTGCGAGGTGAACTCGATGTCCCGGATCAGCACGAAATCGTCGTAACCCGCGGTTTCACCGAAGGTGCGGTTGAGCACCTCTGCAGGACACTGATGATAGCCCTGATAAAGCTCGTCGAAAGCCTCGACCACCCGCCGCGGCGTATCGAGCAGGCCCTCGCGGTCGGGGTTCTCGCCGATATAGTGGAGGAGGATCTGCACCGCCTGCTCGGCTTCGGCGCGGGAGGGTCGCGGCTGGTCGGCGCGAACCGCGGCGGCGAGAAATTCCGACGGGTCGAGTTCTGCCGGACGGGCCTCCGGGATCCTCGGGTCAGAAAGCCTGGCTTCGGAAGATTTGGCGTCGGAGGGCTTGCCCAGCCGCAGCGATTTGATCAACGCGTCCATGTCGACTCCGTTCGACCGGTCCTGCGACCGGAGTGTCACCGGCAGACGGGGCGGTTTGCCGCCGGACGCCTGAGTACCGAGATATCGCGATCCGCTGGCGAGCCTGGTCCATTTCAGCCCGCCTTCGGGGGCGGCCGGACTATATTTCCGCCGCTGGCCCCATATATAAGATGCCTGATCGCGCTCGCCAAGAGCGATCGCAGTGGGTAACACTGAGACCTCAGACTTATGCTGAACGACATTTACAACAAGCGCATCATCGAACTGGCCGGCAATATCCCGCGGCTCGGACGGCTCGCTTCCCCCGACGCCAGCGCCACCGCGCATTCCAAGCTGTGCGGTTCGACCGTCAAGATCGATCTCAAGATGGACGGCCCGGTCGTCACCGATTTTGCCCATGACGTGAAGGCCTGCGCGCTCGGGCAGGCCTCGTCTTCGATCATGGCGAGCCATGTGGTCGGCTCCACGGCCAGCGAACTTCGCGAATTGCGCGAGACCGTCCGCAGGATGCTGAAGGAAAACGGCACCCCGCCGCAGGGCAAGTGGGCCGACATCGCGCTGCTCGAACCGGTGCGCGATTACAAGGCGCGGCATGCTTCGACCATGCTGACATTCGACGCCGTGGTCGATGCCATCGGCCAGATCGAAGCCAAGGCGACGCAGCCGGCAGCCGCGCAGGGCTGACAATCGACTGCCCCGAGTGGTCACCCGGAGAATATCACGCCAAACTCGTCATGCCCGGGACAAGCCCGGCCACGACGAAAAAACGAAATCGCTACTTGCCCGGCGTCGCGGCGACGCCGCCGGTTGGAACCGTCGCCTCCGCCGTCTTGGTCGACTTCGGCGCGGCCATCGGTTTCTCGGCGCCGGCGTGTTCGCTGACAAAACGATCCTGCACGGGCTTGGGCGTCAGTTCGGCCACCGGGACCGCGGAATGGTCGATCCGCGGCAACACGTCGGCCACGGCATCGGTGGTAACGAGATTGGTCAGCCGCAATTCCGCCGGCGACAACTCGTGCAGATCTTCCCAAGGCGGTACGCTCAGGGACAATGACAGCAGGTCGCCTGCACCGCCCATGTCGAAAGTGTATTTGGCCAGACGGCCGACGTCGCGCTCCACGATCATGAGATCGTCGGCACTGTAACTCGCGGCCTTGGCGTCATCGGCGCGATCGCCCATCCAGATTTGATGCACCCTGACATGGGCGGCCCTGGGCACGTAGCGGGTCTTGCCGGACAACAGCAGGAACACGCACATCGACTCGCAATAGGCGTCGGGAATGACGCTGGCACGATCGCCCTGCGCGGTGCGTGACTGAATGCTGACGCCGACGGTTGTCAATGCGCCGAGGCTGCGCCAGCGTCGTCCGAGCGCGATGGCGTCGTTGACCGAGCCGCCGCTGGAATCGAGCACGATGGTCGCGCCGGCGAGCTGGTGCCCGCGCGCAAATTCGTCGAAATCCTTCGGGCTGTCCGCTGTCACGATGCCGACCGCACTGACCCAGCCGCCGCAATTGGGCTCGCAGGCGACCCAGCGAAACCGCATCGGCATTTTTCGCTCTTCGAGCGAGGTGCCGGCATGCGCTGCAGCGCCGAACGCGGCAACGCCTGGCAATGCGACACAAAGGACGGCGGCGCCGAGCTGCAGCCAGCCTCGAAGATCGAGCGACCTCATGAACCTCAATTTGGTTCCTTCCCCCAGGCCCTGCAGAGGAGCAGTGGCAACGGCCCCGCTTCAACGCCAGATGATTCTGTCATGCTGGCGCTAACAAAAAGGTACCCGCGCGTGTCTTCATCGTCCATAGAGCCTTTGCTGCACTGCCACCCAAACCATGCGATATTTCCCAAAGTGTGGCGAATTTACCGAAACCTGCCGGTTCCATGATCGGGAACCGAACAAATTTCCGCGCGTGATCGCAGCATCTTGCCCATGAAACTTTCACCCCTGCATTCATCCCGTTGTCTCGACTGTGCCGGCACCGCACGGCGGCTACCGCGCAATGCGGGGCGCGGCCTGATCTGGATCTATCGGCACACCTTGTCACCGCTGGTCGGATACAACTGCCGCCATCTGCCGACCTGTTCGATCTATGCCGACGAGGCCATCGAACGCTTCGGATTGTGGGCCGGCGGCTGGATGACGTTGGCACGGCTGCTGCGCTGCCAGCCCTGGGGGACCTCCGGCATCGACAATGTGCCACTGACCAGCCCACCGGGGGCCCGATGGTACCTGCCATGGCGGTTCGGACGATGGCGCGGCGTCAACGCGCCGTGACGGGCCTGCCGCGCGTTGCTGCACTGCTTTCACGCCAAACGCATTGTTGCCTTGCCAGGAACTGCGGGTACTCCCGTGCATTGATTCAGGACTTCCGTCGGGAGGGCGAAATCATGCGCTGGAAATTCGGCCATGGGGGTCACGATCCCCGCCAGGTCGATCTGGTCGCCATCCTCGCTTTGCTCATCATCATCGTTGCCGCCTGCAGGGTCTACAGCGACAGCAACTCCGGCACGCCGAGCCACACGGCCTTCATCGTTCCCAGTCAGACCGTTCGCTGGTGAGATTCTGGCTGGCCCCCGTCAGAATTTCGGGATCTTGTCGGCAAAACCGTTGTAGCAAGCCAGCCGCTCGTCTTCTTCCTTGATGAAGCGGCAATCCGCCACCGCCTTTGCCGCCGGGGCCTTTGGGTTCGGCCTGGGCGGGAAAATCGCGTCGTCGCAGTCCAGCCGTCCCTTGGTCTCGTCATCGATCTCCAGACAGGCCTGCAGCTTGCCGGCGATCGACTTCGGTTTCGCATTGGCCTTCGCGTTGGGCCTTGCCGCGCCGGTGTGCGGCTTGACCTGCACCAACGGCTTTCCGCCCACCGTCGGCGGTTGGTCTTGAGCGATGGCGGCCGCCGAATACAGCACCGCGATCAGCGCCAGCGTCTTCCTCATCTCACCCCCACTTTGATCTCAGCCCGTCGATTTATAGCGTTTTCGAGCGAAGTGGGTACCGGTTCGCGTGAAGAAAACGCGTCAAAACAACCAAACTAAAGCCCGGTTCTGCTTCAATCAGAACCGAGCAGGCTTTAGGCCAACGTCACCTCCGGATCAAGCCGGGCATTTCGCCCGGCTCAGTTCGACTTTGCCGGCTGGCGCGGCCGGGTCAGAAGCACCGCGGCGATCGCCAGCACTACGAATGCCACCGCGACGTAGCCGACGCTGCGAAGCTGATCGCGGGCGAACAACAGGCCGCCGATGGCCGAGCCGATCGCCTGCCCGATGTAAAGCACCGAGGTATTGAGCGATACCGATGCCGAGGCCAGCGGCGGCGCCGCTGCAACCAGCCGGACCTGCTGCATCGAGTTGGTCGAGGCGAAGCCCAGTCCCCAGACCGCGACCGAACCGGCCATCAGCGGATAGTTCCCCGCGCCGAGCGCCCATCCGCTGATTCCCGCCAGCATCAGCAGCATGAACAGCAGCGAAGTCTTGTACGCGCCCCAGGAATCGACGATGCGGGTCGCGATCACAATACCGATGAAACCGCACGCACCGTAGAGTGCGAACACCAACCCGGTCGCATCCGCGCTCGCACCGGTCAGCCTTCTCAGCAGCGGCGCCATGAAAGTGAACACCGCGAACTGGCCCGACATCTGCAGCGTCGTGATCGCCAGCAGCAGGATGACCATCCGGTTGCGCCCAAGCTCGGCCCAGGTCTTGAGCTCGACCGGCGCGCCGATCAGTCCTGCGGGCAGCCGCCATGCCAGCAACAGCGCGCTGAAACACCCGAACGTGCCGATGCTGCCATACACCGCGCGCCAGCCATAGCGGCTGGCGATGAAGGTAATCAGGGGCAGACCGACCGCGGCGGCGAGCGACCAGCCGAGAAAGATGTAGGCAATGGTGCTGCCGCGCTTTTCCGCCTTCACCATCAGGTCGGCGGTGCCGGCGGCCTGCGGCGTGTAGAGCGCACCCACCGCCAGCATGACCAGGCGGATGGCGAGTAGCGTTGCATAATCCGGCGCGAACGCCGATGCCAGGTTGGCGAGCGCGAACACCACGAGCGCGGCGGTCAGCAGCGTGCGCCGTCCGATCCGGCTGGTCATTCCCGCCGTCAAGGGCGAACCGATGCAAAGCACCACCGCGCCGAAGGTGATCAGCAATGCCGCGCTGCTGATCGTGACCCCGAGACCGGACGACAATTCGCCCAGCATTCCCGCCGGCGCCAGCACCGACATGCCGGTGACGACGTTTCCGAGCATCAGCGCGGTAGGCCCGAAGGGGCGTTCGATCCGGTCATTTTCCATGCAAATGCATCTATACCAGACCGCTGCCGAATGAAAGGGCACGCCGGATCTTTCGCTGGCGATCGCCGGGCATTTGGCCGCGGCGCCCGTGGATTTGCCGGAATTGCCCGATTGCGCTGCCCGAATCCCCTGCTATACCGCTGCTTTCCCGCTTACCTGCGCCCGTTCGCAGGAGTGAGCATCAGGAGCCCGCGATGTCCGAATTCAAGTACAGCCTGACCAATCTGAAGCCCGTGGAATCCAGCAAGATCGCCCTCACCTTTCCCGATGGCGCCAGGCGCGAATTCCCAAAGGACACCACCGGGCTCGACATCGCCAAGTCCATCTCGCCCTCTCTCGCCAAGCGCACCGTGGCAATGGCGCTCGACGGCGTGGTCGGCGACCTCGCCGATCCGATCGGTCAGGATGCGAACATCGAGTTCATCGCCCGCGACGACGCCCGTGCGCTGCAGTTGATCCGGCATGACGCGGCCCATGTGCTGGCGGAAGCCGTGCAGATGTTGTGGCCGGGTACCCAGGTGACGATCGGCCCGGTGATCGAAAACGGCTTCTACTACGATTTCTTCCGCAACGAGCCGTTCACGCCGGAGGATTTCGCCGCGATCGAAAAAAAGATGCGCGAGATCATCGCGCGCGACAAGCCGTTCACCAGGCAGGTATGGAGTCGCGAACAGACCAAACAGGTGTTCCGCGACAAGGGCGAGAACTTCAAGGTCGAGCTGGTCGACGCCATTCCCGGCGACGAACCGATCAAGATCTATTTCCAGGGCGACTGGTTCGACCTCTGCCGCGGACCGCACATGACCTCTACCGGCAAGATCGGCAATGCGTTCAAGCTGATGAAGGTCGCCGGCGCGTACTGGCGCGGCGACAGCAACAATCCGATGCTGACGCGGATCTACGGCACGGCATTCGCGAAACAGGAAGAGCTCGACGCCTATCTCCGGCAGATCGAGGAAGCCGAAAAGCGCGATCACCGCAAGCTCGGGCGCGAGCTCGATCTGTTTCATTTCCAGGAGGAAGGCCCGGGTGTGGTGTTCTGGCACCCCAAGGGATGGACCGTCTTCCAGGCCCTGATCGCCTATATGCGCCGGCGGCTGGCCGTCGATTACAACGAGGTCTACGCGCCGCAGATCCTCGACAAGGCGCTGTGGGAAACCTCGGGGCATTGGGACTGGTACCGCGAGAACATGTTCGCGGCGCAGTCGGCCGGCGACGAAGCCGAGGACAAGCGCTGGTTCGCGCTGAAGCCGATGAACTGCCCGGGGCACGTGCAGATTTTCAAGCACGGCCTGAAAAGCTATCGCGACCTGCCGCTGCGGCTCGCCGAGTTCGGCGTGGTGCATCGCTACGAGCCGTCCGGGGCGATGCACGGCCTGATGCGGGTGCGCGGCTTTACCCAGGACGACGCCCACGTCTTCTGCACCGAGGCGCAACTCGCCGACGAGTGCATCAGGATCAACGATCTGATCCTGTCGATCTATGCGGATTTCGGCTTTGTGGGCGACCTCACGGTGAAGCTCTCGACCCGGCCGGAGAAGCGCGTCGGCACCGACGAGATGTGGGATCACGCCGAGCGGGTGATGGCGACGGTGCTGGCGCAGATCGAAGCGCAAGGCCACAATCACCGCATCAAGACCGCGATCAATCCCGGCGAAGGCGCATTCTACGGGCCGAAATTCGAATATGTGCTGCGCGACGCCATCGGCCGCGACTGGCAGTGCGGCACCACCCAGGTCGACTTCAACCTGCCGGAGCGGTTCGGCGCGTTCTACATCGATGCCGACGGCTCGAAGAAAACGCCGGTCATGGTCCATCGCGCGATCTGCGGTTCGATCGAGCGATTTATCGGCATCCTGATCGAGCACTTTGCCGGCAATTTCCCGCTGTGGCTGGCGCCGGTGCAGGCCGTCGTCACCACCATCACCTCGGAGGGCGACGAATATGCCAAGGTGGTCGCCGCCGCCGCCCGGCGCGCCGGGCTG
>DASUIA010000230.1:0-10914 GCA_036273255.1 Bradyrhizobium sp. | reverse complement strand
AAGCAAACGTCTGTTGGGTGTCGCGCTGGGTGTCGTGTTTGCCGCGATGGCGAACGCCGCCATGGCCCAGGACGAAATCAAGATCGGTGAAATCAACAGCTACTCGCTGTTGCCCGCATTCACCGAACCCTATCGCAAGGGCTGGCAGCTCGCGGTGGAAGAGATCAACGCCGCCGGCGGCGTCAATGGCAAGAAGCTCGTCGTCATCTCCAAGGATGACGGCGGCAAGCCCGCCGACGCGCTGACCGCCGCCAACGAGCTGGTGTCGAGCGACAATGTGGCGATGCTGTGCGGAACCTTCCTGTCCAATATCGGGCTCGCCGTCAGCGATTTTGCCAAACAGAAGAAGGTTTTCTTTCTCGCCGCGGAGCCGCTGACCGACGCCATCACCTGGTCGAAGGGCAATCGCTATACGTTCCGGCTGCGCCCGTCCAACTACATGCAGGCGGCGATGCTGGTGGATGCGGCCGCCAAGCTGCCGGCCAAGCGCTGGGCGACCATCGCGCCGAACTACGAATACGGCCAGTCCGCGGTTTCGGTGTTCAAGAAGCTGATGTCGGAAAAGCGACCCGATATCCAATGGGTCGGCGAGCAATGGCCGCCGCTCGGCAAGATCGACGCCGGGCCGGTGGTGCAGGCTCTCGCCGAGGCCAATCCCGAGGCCATCCTCAATGTCACCTTCGGCGCCGACCTCGTGAAGTTCGTTCGCGAAGGCAACACCCGGGGCCTGTTCAAGAACCGCTCCGTGGTGAGCTTTCTGACCGGCGAACCGGAATATCTCGATCCGCTGAAGGACGAGACGCCCGAGGGCTGGATCGTCACCGGCTATCCCTGGTACAGCATCAAGACGCCGGAGCATGACGCGTTCCTCAAGGCCTATCAGGCCAAGTACAACGACTATCCCAGGCTCGGCTCGATCGTCGGCTACGAGACCATCAAATCGGCTGCGGCGATCCTCGCCAAGGCCGGTTCGACCGACACCGACAAGCTGATCGCGGCGGCCGAGGGACTGTCATTGCCGTCGCCGTTCGGCGAGATCACCTTCCGCAAGATCGATCATCAGTCGACGCTTGGCGCCTTCGTCGGCAAGACCGCGCTCAAGGACGGCAAGGGCATCATGGTGGATTCGGTCTATCGCAAGGGCTCGGACTATCTGCCGAGCGACGCCGAAGTCGAGAAAATGCGTCCGAAGGACTAGGGCGGCTGCTAGGCATCATCCTTCGAGACGCATCGCTTCGCGCTTGAATGGAGCCGAAAGAATCGCGGGCTTGCTGCGGAGACCGTCATGCCCGGGCTTGTCCGGGCATCCACGTCTTGGCCGCAACAAAACAAGAAGACGTGGATGGCCGGGACAAGCCCGGCCATGACAAAAAGTGGGTCGTCAGACCCTCATGGTGAGGAGCGCGTCTTCGCGCGTCTCGAACCATGAGGCCTCGGGGGAAGCGACAGTGAATTGGAAAACGCCGTAGCGCGGATCGCCGATGAGCTTCTATTTCGTCCAGTTCCTGACCGGTCTTGCCAGCGCGGCGTCGCTGTTTCTGGTGGCCTCGGGGTTGTCGATCATCTTCGGCGTGACGCGGATCGTCAATTTCGCGCATGGCGCCTTCTACATGCTCGGCGCCTATGTGGCGTTTACGCTGACCGAGCGGTTTTCCGGCGCGATCGGCTTTTGGGGCGGCATCCTTGCCGCGGCGCTGATCGTCGCTGCGATCGGCGTGCTGGTCGAAATGGTGCTGCTGCGCCGGATCTACCATTCGCCGGAACTGTTTCAACTGCTGGCGACGTTCGGCCTGACCCTGATGGTCGAGGATCTGGTGGTCCTGATCTGGGGTCCCAGCGACCAGCTTGGTCGCCGGGCTCCGGGATTGAAGGGCGCCGTCGATTTCTTCGGCCAGAATGTTCCGTCCTACGATCTGTTCCTGATCGTGCTCGGCCCGGTCGTGCTCGGCGTGCTGTGGCTGTTGTTCCAGCGCACCCGCTGGGGCGTTCTGGTGCGCGCCGCGACGCAGGACCGCGACATGGTGGCCGCGCTCGGGGTCAATCAGAAATGGCTGTTCACCAGCGTGTTCGCCGTCGGCGTCTTCCTGGCGGCGCTGGGCGGCGCGCTGCAGATTCCGCGCGACGCCGTGCATCACACCTTGGATCTGCAAATCATCGTCGACGTCTTCGTGGTGGTGGTGATCGGCGGTCTCGGCAGCATCACTGGCGCCTTTGTGGCGGCGGTGCTGGTCTCCGAGCTGGATGCGTTCGGCATCCTGATCTTCCCCAAGATATCGATCATCCTGGTTTTCCTGGTGATGGCGGTGGTGCTGATCGTGCGGCCGTGGGGCCTGTTCGGAAAGCCCGAGGCGGCGGCGCGACGTTCGCCCGGCCTGACAGTCAATCCCTGGCGGCCGCTGGAGGTGAATGGACGGCTGGCCGTTTTGGCCGCGCTGGCGTTGGCGGCGGCGCTGCCGCTGGTTGGCGGCAGCTATGCACTCACCGTCGCCTCCGAGATTGCGATCTTCGTGATCTTTGCGGTGAGCCTGCATTTCCTGATGTCGGTCGGCGGCCTCGCCTCGTTCGGCCATGCCGCCTATTTCGGTCTTGGTGCCTATGGCATCGCCTTGCTCGCCAAGTTCGCCGGACTGCCGATGATCGTCTGCCTGTTGCTCGGCCCGATGCTCGCTTTGCTCGGTGCGGCGGTGTTCGGCTTCTTCGCGGTTCAGTTATCCGGCGTCTACTTTGCGATGCTGACGTTGGCGTTCGCGCAGATCGTCTGGTCGATCGCGTTTCAGTGGGTCTCGGTAACCGGCGGCGACAACGGCATTCTCGGCGTCTGGCCGGAAAAATGGGCGGCGAGCCCGGCGCATTTCTATTGGCTTTCGCTGGGTATCGCCGCGCTGGCGGTTGCGGGGCTTCGGATCATGCTGTTCTCGCCATTCGGCTACGCGTTGCGGGCGACAAGGGATTCGCCGCTGCGCAGCGAGGCGATCGGAATCAACGGCAAGCTCGTGCAATGGACCGCGTTCGTGATCGCCGGCACCGTTGCCGGCATCGCGGGCGCGCTGTTCGCCTATCTCAAGGGCAGTGTCTTTCCCGACAATCTCGGGATATCGCTGTCGGTGGACGCGCTGGTCATGGTGCTGCTCGGCGGCGTCGAGACGGTCTCCGGCGCGGTGGTCGGCGCCATCGTCTACAAGGCGCTCAGCATCTGGCTGATCAGCGAGACCGATCTGTCCAAGCTGGTGCTTGGCGGCTTCATCGTCCTGATCGTGGTTGCCTTCCCCAAGGGCATTGTCGGCGTGCTGGAGACGATCCGGAATCGGCGCCGGCCGCCTTTGCCCAACTCCGCATCGCTTGCCTCAGGGATCGAGACCGCCGAATGAGCACCGCACCGCCGCTGCTTTCCGTGAAAGGCCTGAGCAAATCCTATGGCGGCGTTCATGCGGTGCGCGAGGTGTCGTTTGCGCTCGAGGCCGGGGAGATCCTGGCGCTGATCGGTCCCAATGGCGCCGGCAAGAGCACCTGCTTCGACATGCTCAACGGCCAGAAGGTTCCCGATTCCGGCCGCATCCGCCTGCTCGGTCGGGACATCACCGGCAGGAAGCCGCGCGAGGTCTGGCAGCTTGGCGTCGGGCGTACCTTCCAGATCACGGCGACATTTCCGACCATGACGGTGCGCGAGAACATCCAGGTCGCATTGGTGTCGTATCAACGCCAGTTGTTCAATCTCTGGACCTCGACGCCGCGGTTCGCGCCGGCCGAGGCCGATCGCCTGCTGGAACTGGTCGGCATGGGCGGCTTCGCGAAGCGGCCCTGTGGCGAACTCGCCTATGGCGACCTCAAGCGGCTGGAACTGGCGGTCGCGCTCGCCAACCGGCCGAAGCTGCTCTTGATGGACGAGCCGACCGCCGGCATGGCACCGCGCGAGCGCATCGAGCTGATGCGGCTGACGGCGACCATCGCCCGCGAGCAGTCGATCGGCGTTCTCTTCACCGAACATGACATGGACGTGGTGTTCGAACACGCCGACCGCATCCTCGTGCTCAACCGCGGCACGCTGATCGCCGAGGGTTCGCCCGAAGAGGTCCGGCGCGACCCGCAGGTCCGCGCCATCTATCTCGGCGAGGGGCTGGTCTACGATGCCCGCCACCACCAGGGAGCGCCGGCATGAAGCTTTCGGTGGAGGGGCTCAACAGCCATTACGGCCCCGCCCATATCCTGTTCGACATCGCGCTCGAGGTCGGCGATGGCGAGGTGGTCGCGCTGCTCGGGCGCAACGGCGCCGGCAAGTCCACCACCTTCCGCTCCATCGTCGGCCTGGTCGAGCGCTGCACCGGCCGCATCCTGTTCGAGGGCAGGGATGTGTCGCGCCAGCCGACCCATGCGATCGTGAAGAGCGGGCTCGGCTATGTGCCGGAAGAACGGCGCATCTTCACCGACCTCACGGTCGAGGAGAACCTCGAAGTGGGCCGCCAGCCGGTGCGGCCGAACGCGCCGCACTGGACCAGTGAAAAACTGTTTGCGCTGTTTCCGAACCTCGGCGAGATGCGCGGCCGCCAGGGCGGCCGCATGAGCGGCGGCGAGCAGCAGATGCTGACGATCGCGCGAACGCTGATGGGCAACCCGTCGCTGGTGCTGCTCGACGAGCCGTCGGAAGGATTGTCGCCGAAGATCGTGGAGCAGATGGTGGATGCCATCCTGACCATGAAAAAGGCAGGCGTCAGCATCGCCATCTCCGAGCAGAATTTGCATTTTGCCAGGCTGATCTCCGACCGCGCCTATATCATCGAGCGCGGCCGCATCTGCTTCAGCGGCACCATGAAGGAACTCGATGCGCGCCCGGACATCCGCGACGCGCATCTGGCGTTATGACCGGGCAAGGCAGGGCGGGAGAGCAAATGACCAGGAATGTTCTGTCGAAACGCAGTGCCAGGCCTTCGCGGCCGGCCTATCTGCTCGAGGAACAGATCGGCTTCATCCTGCGCCAGGTCTGGCAGCGCCACGCCACGATCTTCGCGCGCGAAATCGGCATCAATCTGACGCCGCCGCAATGGGCCGCACTGGCCAAGCTGACCGAGACCGGGCCGTGCTCCCAGAACCAGCTCGGGCGGCTGACCGCGATGGATGTCGCCACCATCAAGGGCGTGATCGACCGTCTCACCGCACGCGGGCTGACCGAAACCAGCTCCGACCCCGCGGACGGCCGCCGGCTGCTGGTCCGGCTGACCCGGGCGGGGCAGCAGATGGCCGAAAAGGCCGCGCCGAATGCGCTCGCGATCACCCGGGAAACGCTGGCGCCGCTCGACGCCAGGGAGCGCGAGACCCTGATCGCGCTGCTGAGCAGGTTGCGGTAACGCAAACCACCGCAATGCCAGTCATCGGGATCGCAATGATTTTCCCAGTTCTCTTCCGGTTCGGCTCAATCTAATGCCTGAGCTCAAATCTTCGCATTTCCTGCAAACGAGCGTGACAGTATTTGCGATAAAGCAAATTGAAAATTCTCCACATGACTGAAATCCACTGCGTCATGGCCTGGCCGCACACCATTCCCTGAATTATACCAACGGTCCCGGATGATGACTCTCTGTCTTCGTCATGCCCGCGCTTGTCGCGGGCATCCACGTCTTGAAGCCGAGCAGCATCAAAGACGTGGATGGCCGGAACAGGTCCGGCCATGACGAGATAGAGAGTCATCATCCGGGACCGTTGGTATCGCTTGTGACAAGCCGATGGAGAGATCCTATGGTCTCGCTTCAAGAACCATATTGAAGGGACCCTCGGTGGCTCGCCGAACGTGACGGAAGCCCCCTTCCTGGAGCACTGCCGTCAGCTTCGCCTCGCCGGCCTGCGCGCCGAGGGCCTCACCGACTTCCTGCGCGAGCGACGTAGGCACGCAGATCATGGTCGAGGCATTGTAGTAAAGACGGCTGACGGGGTTGCCGACGTTGTCGGCGGGGTCGTCGGCGGCGATCGGCTCGACGATCATCCAGGAGCCACCCGGTTTCAACATGCTCCGCACGTGCTTGGCACAGCCTCGTGGATCGCCCATGTCGTGCAGGCAGTCGAACATGGTGACGAGGTCGAAGTCGCGCTCGCCGATGTCCTTGGCAGCCGCCGCCACGAAACGCACGCGATCGGCGAGACCATGTTCCCTGGCATGCGCATTGGCCTGCTCGATCGAAGGGGCGTGGAAGTCGTAGCCGATGAACGAGCTTTTGGGAAACGCCTTCGCCATCAGAAGCGTCGAGAAGCCGACGCCGCAGCCGATATCGGCGACCTTGATGCCTTCATGCAGCTTTTTTGGCATGCCTTCCAGCGCGGGAAGCCAGGACTGGACAATGCTGTTGACGTAGCCCGGCCGGAAAAATGCGCCGACCGCGCAAAACAGGCAGCCCGAGCTTTCGCCCCAGGCAACGCCGTTGCCGTGCCTGAACGCCGCTTCGACCTTGGGCCGGCCCTCTACCATGGCACCCACCAGATCGAATGCGCCCTCGAGATAGACGGGGCTGTCCTTCACCGCGAACACCATCGCCTGCTCCGGCGTCAGGCTGAACCGCTGCTCCTTCCTGTCGAATGCGATGTAGCCGTTGGAGGCCTGTGCCAGCGCCCATTCGCGCACGCATCGTTCCGAGAGGGCGGTCCGTTTCGCGAGTTCGGACACGCTGGCCGGACCGCCGGCGTGCAGCGCATCGAACAGTCCAAGCCGGAAGCCAATGCCAGCCGTGGGCACGCTGAATGCGCCGCCGAGATCACCCAGCATCTTTCCGACCAGGGCATTCAGTCTGTCGTTGTCGATGTCAGTCATGGTTAAATCCTCCTCGAGGAATCAGTCAAAGCGGAAATTGCGCGCGGCAAGAAAATATCGGCCGACCGACCAATTCGGTCGGTCGGCCGAATTATGCTCAACGCCGTGCCGGAGTCAAGGCGCTCACCTTTTCTTGAACGGCGTGGAAGCGGCGCTTGACTTCGGTCGATCGACCGAATTATGAATAGTCGGGCTTTGGGACGGGCTGGAGTGATTGGAATGGCGCGGAGTTTGGTGGCGAAGGTGGAGACTTCCCTCGTGGTTCTGGAGGCTGCCAAGAAAATGGTTCGGCAAAATGGCTACTCCAGGCTCTCCACCCGGGATGTCGCCGCGGCTGCGGGCGTTCCGCTCAGCCAGATCCACTATCACTTCGGCTCCAAGCAGGGGATGGTGCTGGCGCTGTTCGAGCACTTGAATTCGCAGCTTCTCGATCGTCAGGATGCCATGTTTCACGACAGCACGCTGACGCTGTCCCAGCGGTGGGACCGGGCCTGCGACTATCTCGACGAGGACATCGCGTCCGGCTATGTCCGTGTGCTTCAGGAATTGATTGCAGCGAGCTGGGCCGACAGCCCGGTGGCGAAGGTGATCCAGGCCGGTCTCATGGGTTGGTTCAAGCTTCTCGTCGAATTGGCGCGGCGCGCCGAACGCGAGTTCGGCGGCCTCGGTCCGTTCAAGGCCGAGGAAGTCGCTGCGCTGGTTGGAGGTGCCTTCATCGGCGCGGAGAGTCAGTACCTTCTCGGCATGGAGAAGAAGGGTGTTCCGATCCGGCAAGCACTCCGCCGCTTTGGCGATCTCATTCGAATGATGGAAGCCGTTCACCGCAAATGAGGTGACGTCATGCGTGCCAAATTGCCGGTTGAAGAGGGATTTGTCGACCGAGACGGCGTCAAGCTGCATTACGAGGTCTACGGCAACGGCGCCGAGACCATGGTCTTCGTACCGCCATGGAGCATCGTTCATTCCCGCGTCTACAAGGCGCAACTGCCCTATTTCAGCGAGCGCTTTCGCTGCGTCACCTATGACGGCCGCGGCAATGGCCAATCCGACCGGCCCGGCGATGTCGCCGCCTACACCCTGGACAATTATCTCGCCGATGCGCTCGCCGTCATCGATGCGACGCGGACCGGTCCGGCGATCATTGCAGGCCTCTCATTCGGCGCCATGATCGCCTGCGTGCTGGCCGCCTACCATGCGGAACGGGTCAAGGCCGCCATCCTGGTCGGCACGGCCGCCATCATTGGACCCGGCTATCCCTACATGGCAAACCGCCATTTTCGCCTCAAGCGCTCGGAATTCGAGGACTGGGACAAATACAATTACGACTACTGGCTCTCGAACTATCCCGACTTTGCCGCACACTTCATCGGCAACATCTTTCCCGAGCCACATTCGACCAAGCAGGTCGAGGACGGTGTGGCCTGGGCTTGCGACACCACGGGGCCAACCCTTGCCCTGACGGTGGACGCAAGGACGATGCCGCCGGCATTCGACCTCGGCGAGGCGATGTATCGCAAGATCAGATGCCCGGTCCTGATGATACACGGCGACAATGATCGCATACAGCCTCACGCTCGCGCGCAGCTCGTGGCGGAGTTGACCGGGGCCGAACTGGTGACCGTCGAGGGGGGCGGTCACAATCCGCTCGGACGCATTCCGGCCAGATGCAATACGCTGATTGCGGAATTCCTCGACCGCAAGCTCGGCCTGGCGACCAGGCCGAAGCCCAGGGCGTCGCCGCAGAAAGCCAGGCGCGCACTATACCTGTCTTCGCCAATCGGGCTCGGCCACGCGCGCCGGGACATCGCGGTCACCAGAGAATTGCGCAAGATCATCCCGGATCTTCAAGTCGACTGGCTGGCGCAGGACCCCGTCACGCGGCTGCTCGAAGCCAGCGGCGAAACCATTCACCCCCTCAGCCATCGCCTCGTCAGTGAAACCCGTCACATCGAACTGGAATCCGGCGAGCACGACCTGAACGCTTTTCAGGCGATTCGCCGCATGGACGAGGTGTTGATCGCCAACTTCATGACCTTTCAGGACGCGGTCGAGGAGCGGCGCTACGACCTCGTCATCGCGGACGAAGCCTGGGACATTGATCACTACTGGCACGAGCATCCGGAGTTGAAGAGGGCGGGTCTCGTCTGGTTCACCGATTTTGTCGGATTCGTTCCGATGCCGTCGGGTGGTGAGCACGAGGCGTTCCTGACGACCGACTATAATGCCGAGATGATCGAGCATGTCGAACGGCATCCGGGCGTGCGCGACCGGTCGATATTTGTCGGCGAGCCGGCGGACATCATTCCGCTCTCTTTCGGCAAGGATCTGCCCGGCATGCGCGAGTGGGTGCCAAGACATTTCGATTTCGCCGGATATGTGATCGGGGAACACCCGCATGCGTTCGGCAGCCGGCCGCAATTGAGGCAGGCGCTCGGGTATTCGACGGACGAGAAGGTCTGCGTTGTCACCGTCGGCGGTTCCGGAGTGGGTGCCCATTTGATCAAACGCATTCTTCAGGCGTGGCCGATGGCCAAAACAAAAATCCCGGAATTGCGCATGATCGTGGTCGCGGGTCCTCGCATCGATCCAAATTCGTTGAACGCGCCAGCCGGGGTCGAGGTGGCGGCCTTCGTACCGAACCTCGATCGTCACCTCGCCGCATGCGACCTGGCCGTCGTCCAAGGCGGGCTGACCACCTGCATGGAACTGACCGCGGCCGGCACCCCATTCATTTATTTTCCGTTGCGCAACCACTTCGAGCAGAACTTCCATGTCGCCCATCGCCTGGATCGCTACCGCGCGGGCTATCGGATGGAATTTTCGGATTCCAGTCCTGAAATGATTGCGGAGAAGATGGTCGAAGCGCTGCATGCGCCGGCACGATTTGAGCCTGTGGAACGCGGTGCCGCCGAGCGCGCCGCCGGCATGATTGCCGAACTGCTTTGAACGTGTTTTTTGTCATGCCGATCTTGATCGGCGGCAACACCAATGCGCCGACCATCATGATCGGCGAGAAGGTCGCCGACATGATCCGCGCGGAGCTGCGCTGATCCTTCTTCTGTCATTCCGGGGCGCGCGCAGCGCGAGCCCGGAATCCATCCCACCGCGCTCATTGCGGCCCAATGGATTCCGGGCCTGCGCCGAGTGGCGCATCCCGGAATGACGACGATTGACGGCAACCCTACGGCCCGACGATCTCCGGCACCTGGGTTGCCGGCGGCGTGTTGCGGCTGCGCTGGGTGCGCACGATGCCGTCGATGATGGTCATGCCGACGCCGGGGAGGTCGCCGAGCTGAACGCTGTCGAGCAGGTTCTTGCCGGCGGAATGCTGCGCCTTGTCCATGATGACGAAGTCGGCCGCCCGGCCCACCTCGATGAGGCCGCAATCCAGTGCGCGCATCCGCGCGGTGTTGCCGGTGGCAAAGCAGAACGCCACTTCCGCCGGTACCTCGCCCAGCGATGACAGCAGCGACACCATGCGAAGGATGCCGAGCGGCTGCACGCCGGAACCAGCCGGTGCATCGGTGCCGAGAATGATGCGGGCGAGATCGCCCATCTCCCGCGCGACCCGCAACGTATAGAGCGCCGAGCGCTCGTTGCCATTGTGAACCAGCTCGAGGCCGCGCTTGCAGCCCTCGAAGATGCAGCGGATCTGACCGTCGGGCAGGGCGGTATGGCCGCCATTGATGTGGCCGACGACATCGGTGTCGGCTTCCAGCACCACGTCCTTGTCAATCAGGCCGGAGCCGGGGATCGAGGGACCGCCGGTATGGATGGTGCTCTGGATGCCGTATTTGCGCGCCCATCCGACCATCTTGCGCGCGGTCGGCCCGTCCTTGACACCACCGAGGCCGACTTCGCCGAGCAGCTTGACGCCGGCCGCGGCGAGCTCCCTGAAATCCTCCTCGACCATTTCGGTCTCGATCACCGGCGCGCCGGCATGAACCTTCACGCCGCCGGGGCGCAGCGTCCAGAACGCGCGCTGGGCAAAGATCGCCATCGCCTTCAGGCCGACGACGTCGCGCGGGCGGCCGGGCATATGGACTTCGCCGGCGGAAATCATGGTGGTGACGCCGCCGTGCAGAAAGCTGTCGATCCAGCCGATCTGGTTTTGCCGCGGCGTC
>DASUIA010000229.1:0-32495 GCA_036273255.1 Bradyrhizobium sp. | reverse complement strand
GCATTCCCATTCGTACTTGAAAAGATTTTCGAAGTAGTTGTTGCTCCACTTCGTCGGAGTCGTGGTCCATGCGACTTCGAGCCCGCTGGTGATGGCGTGCGTGCCGTGGCCGTTGCCGAAGGAATTTTTCCAGCCGAGGCCCTGCTGTTCAATAGGCGCACCTTCGGGTTCGACACCGACATATTTTCCTGCGTCGCCGGCGCCGTGTGTTTTGCCAAAGGTGTGGCCACCGGCGATCAGCGCGACGGTTTCTTCGTCGTTCATCGCCATGCGTGCGAAGGTCTCGCGAATATCCCGGGCCGCCGCCAGCGGATCCGGCTTGCCATTCGGTCCTTCCGGATTGACGTAGATCAGACCCATTTGCACGGCGGCGAGGGGATTCTGAAGATCGCGGTCGCCCTTATATCGCTCGTCCGCCAGCCACTTGCCTTCGGGACCCCAGTAGATGTCGGTTTCGGGCTCCCAGACATCCGCGCGTCCGCCGCCGAAACCGAAAGTCTTGAAGCCCATCGACTCCAGCGCGACATTGCCCGCGAGAACGATGAGGTCGGCCCAGGAGATCTTCCGGCCGTATTTCTGTTTGATCGGCCATAACAGCCGGCGCGCCTTGTCGAGGTTCGCGTTGTCGGGCCAGCTATTGAGGGGCGCAAAACGCTGCTGTCCGGCTCCGGCGCCGCCGCGGCCGTCGCCGATGCGGTAGGTGCCGGCGCTGTGCCATGCCATCCGGATGAACAGCGGCCCATAATGGCCAAAGTCGGCCGGCCACCAATCCTGCGAGTCCGTCATCAAGGCGTGCAGGTCCTTGATCACGGCCGTCAGGTCGAGGCTCCTGAATTCCCTGGAATAGTCGAACGCTTCGCCCATCGGATCGGACAGGGCGGAGTGCTGGTGGAGGACCCCGAGGTCAAGCTGGTTCGGCCACCAGTCATGGTTGGTGTGGGCGCGGCTGCCGCCCGTGAACGGGCACTTGGTCGTCTCATCCATTATCGCCTCCTGTCGCGGTGGTCTTGATACTTTCCACCCCTGCTTGTAAGCAACGCAAGCCATCAGGTGAAATTGACTCTGATGATCGTTGCGATAAGATATTCTGATGGATCGTCTGACCCTGAAGCAGCTTCGCTATTTCGATGCGCTGGCCCGTCATTGTCACTTCGGGCGTGCGGCGGAGGCATGTTCGATCTCGCAGCCTGCCTTGTCGATGCAGATCAAGGAGATGGAGGAAGCTCTCGGCGGTGTGCTGCTCGAGCGAGGCACCCGGCAGGTCGGGCTTACGAGCTTCGGTGAAGAGGCTGCCCAACGCGTCCGCAACATCCTGCGCTCGGTCGACGAACTCGGAGATTTTGCGCGGGCATCGCAGGACCGGCTTGTGGGCCGGTTGCGCATCGGCATGATCCCGACGGTCGCTCCCTATCTGCTGCCTGCGGTCATCGGGAACCTCACTCGAACCCATCCCGAACTTGACGTTCACGTCCGCGAGACGCTGACGCCGAAGCTGATACAGGAACTCGCGGAAGGCCGGCTCGACGCCGCCATCGTTGCTCTGCCGGTGTCCGAACCGTCGCTTGCCGAGGTCGCCTTGTTTGCGGAAAACTTTCTGCTGGTGCGGCCGGGCGAGGATGAGGGAACGCCGGTGCCGAGTGGCGAGGCGCTGCGCGAAATGCGGCTGCTGCTGCTCGAAGAGGGGCACTGTTTTCGCGATCAGGCACTTGCGTTCTGCAAGATGCGGTCGTCGCCGCTGCGCGAGGTGCTGGATGCAAGCTCCCTGTCCACCCTCGTTCAAATGGTCAGCGCCGGCATCGGGGTCACCTTGATCCCGGAAATCGCCGTTGCGGTCGAAACACGCTCGGCGTCGGTGTCGGTCGCCCGCTTCAAGAACCCGCAACCCCGGCGAACCATCGGCATGGTCTGGCGCAAGACAAATCCCCTGGCGAGACAGCTCCTGCAAATTTCCGAAATGGTCTGTCTCGCGGCCGACGCGGCGCGCAAACCGCCCGCGCGCGGCGCCTCATCGCGCGCTCCCCGAACCTGAACGCCGTGGCTCGCGTCGAGGCGCTTCAGACATTGGTTCGCCCGGTGATGACGGTGCGGGTGTAGAACTCGGCATATTCGACCATGGTCCTGGCGGCGTCGGCGGCGCCCACCTCGTCGCCGGCAGCGATGGCCTTGAGCACGGCTGCGTGCAGGGCCGCCGCTCTGGCAACGTCCTTGGCTTCACGCTGGTACACAAAATAAAATCGCCGCGTCAGCGCATTGATCGGCGCAAACGCGTTGGCGACGAACGGATTGCGCGCGCAGGCAATGACGAAGCGCTTGGACTCGAAATGCACGCGAAGGAATTTCATGACGTCGACCGTCACGCCGGCTTCCATGAAGGAATCGGCGATCCTGGACAGATATCGCCGTTCATCGACGGTGGCGCGGCGGGCCGCGCGCGACGCAACGAGCGGTTCGAACTCCCGCCGCAGCTCCAGCACCAGCATCTGCTCGTGCGGATCGATATCGGATATTCGAATGCCGTGCCGGCGGATGATCGTGACCAGCCGCTCCCACGCCAGCCGCTGCAGCGCTTCGCGGACCGGCGTCCGGCCGATCCCGATGCGGTCGCTCAACATCGCTTCGGACCACAGGCTCCCCGGCGGCAATTCCAGCGTGACGATCAGTTCTTCGAGTTTGCCATGGGCGATATCGGCCAGCCGGTCCGGACGCAGTTTCGATCCGCGCGAAGCCGTTGGCGGCGCCAGATCAGGCATCCACGGCGCGGCGATGGGAGGGCCGCCCTTGGCCGTGCCGCGATTGTTCGCGCTGCGCATGATGCGTCGGTCCTTAAAATTCAGGAAGGTCTCGCGCAATGACAAGCCGCTGAATCTCGCTCGTTCCCTCGACCAGGGTCAGAACCTTGGCCTCGCCGAGAAGCCCGGAAACATCATATTCCTCGAAGACCCCGTATCCGCCGTGGATCTGAATTGCGAGAGTGGCCGCTTCGACCGCCAGTTCCGAGGCGAACAGCTTGACCATCGAGGTCTCGCCGCGGAACGATCGCCCCTCATCGACGAGCTTTGCCGCGTCCTGAATCATCAGCTCCGCAGCATAGCATTTGGTCAGGATGTCAGCGAGCGGGAAGGACAAGCCCTGGTTCTGAAGGATGTCTTGCCCGAACAGCTTTCGGTTCGAACCATAGTCAATCGCGAGCCGCGTTGCCTTGCGTGCGAGTCCCAGCGCCGTCGCCGCCACCAGCACCCGCCCGATCCCAAGGGTGGTGAGGATCTGCTTCAGTCCGTCCCCGCGGTTGCCGATCATCGCGGTTTTGGGCAGGCGGCATCCGTCGAAGAACAACTCGCAGGAAGGCGCAATCCGCCAGCCGATCTTGCGGCCGGGCCTGCCGATCGAGAATCCCGGCGTACCGACCGGCACGGCGAACGTCGACAATCCCTTGGGGCCCTTGTCGGGATCGGTTACCGCGACAACCGTGGTCAATCCATGGAGGGGCGTGCCGGCATTGGTGGAAAACACCTTCGATCCATCGAGGACGAAATCATCGCCGTCTTCGCGCGCGCTGGTCTTGATCTGCGCCACGTCCGAGCCGCCATGTGGTTCGGTGACCCCGAAGGATGCCAGTGTTTCGCCGCGGCACAGCGGACCAAGCCATCGCTGTTTGATCCGGTCAGAGCCAAACCGCGCCAGCACGGTCATCGGCGCGCTGTTGCAGAGAAAGATGGCGGCGAATCCCGGCTCGGTTTCCGCCAGCCGGGCGCTCAACAGCGCGGCGCCGCGGGCGCCCAACCCACCGCCGTCAAAAGCCGGGTCGTAGGCAACGCCCATGAATCCGGCGGTGGCGAAGGCCTGCACGATCGGGGTCGGAAACTGGTGCTCCCGCACATAGGCGCCGATCGAGGGTTTCATGTCTCGCTCAATGAAGCGGTCGGCGGCAGCCAGCAGCGTGGCTTCATCTTCCGTAAGTTGGACCGGCATCGGGTCACCTTCGATGGTATCGTAATAATATATCAGCGAGTCACGAACTTTACAAAGGACGGCAAACCCGAGTCCCGCCTGGCCGGCTCCCCGCGTAATATCGCACTTTCATGGCCCTGTTGACAGCGATCTGGAAATATCTCTAATATATTACAGAACCAGAGAAAGCCAATGGCAGAAAAAAGCGACCGGCGGGCGCAGCTCACCCTCGACACCGACGTGCTGGTTGTCGGCGGTGGCGCCGCCGGCGTCGCCGCCGCATTCACGGCCGCGAAGGCCGGAGCCCGGGTGCTGCTGCTGGAGAAATACGGCTTCTGCGGCGGGGCTGCGGTTGCCGGACTGTCCGGAACGGTCTGTGGTCTGTACGCGGCGACCGAGGGCGCAGCGAAACCTCCCGAGCAGGTAGTGTTCGGCTTTGCCGGCCGGTTCGTCGACGTGATGAAGGCCAAAGGCGGCATTACCGAGCCGCAACGATACGGCAATACCTATACGCTGGCGCACGATCCTCTGGTCTGGCGCGAAGCCGGCGATCACTTCCTCGAGGAGGCGGGCGTTCGCGTGCTGTTTCACACCACGGTCATCGACGTGCTGACCGAGGGCGAGCAGGTCCGGGGCGTGTCGGCCTGGACCAAGCAGGGGCGGGCGGAGATCCGGGCGCGGCTGACCATCGATGCGAGCGGGGACGCCGATGTCGCGGCACTTGCCGGCTTTGAGACCTTCATGGGCCAGGACGGCAAGGTTCAAAATCCGACCATGCTGTTTCGCCTGATGGGCGTCGATATCGAGCGGCTTCGCGCGCGGTACGGCAACGACACCATCATGGGCGACGAAGTTTCGCAGATGATCCGAAATTTGCACAACAGCAGGGAGTATGACCTTCCGCGCTCCAAGGTTTTCCTGTTTTCGACGCCTCGCCCGAACGAACTGCTCTGCAATTGCACGCGGATCATCGGCCGGGACGGCCGCGAGCTCAATCCGATGCTGGTCGAGGATTTCACCGAAGCGGAGATCCAGGGCCGCAAGCAGGTCCGCGAATACGCAAGGTTCTTCAAGGATCGCCTGGTGGGCTGCGAAGAATCGTTCGTCAACGATACCGGTGTGCAGGTCGGTGTGCGCCAGACCCGGCAGATCCGGGGGGTCACGACGCTGAGCAACGAAGATGTCGTGGCCGGCACCAAGAGCAAGAGTGCGGTCGCGCGGTCGGCATGGCCGATCGAGTTGCATTCCGGCGAGAAACCACAGCTCAAATGGCTGCTCGATGACTATTACGACATTTCCTACGAAAGCTTCGTTCCGGTCGCGGGCGAGGGTTTCCTGGCTGCCGGGCGCTGTCTTTCGGCCGAGCACGAGGCGATGGCCTCCGCGCGGGTCACGGCACAATGCTTTTCCTATGGCCAGGCCATCGGCATGGCGGCGGCGATGTCGCTGCGCGATGCGACGTCGCCGCGGAAGCTTTCGGTCTCCGACCTCCGCGAAGCGTTGCGCAGGGACGGCGCGGTCATCTGAGATCAATCGATATGCGACGGCCCAACAGCGGCGACGGGCTGGACATCAGGCAAAACACAGCCGCCAGAGGGGTGGAAGAAATGAAGAGCGTCTTCAGGAATTGTCTGGCGGCCGGTCTGCTGGCGGCGATTCCCGGTTTGGCCTTTGCACAAACCGGAACCGTGAAGCTCGGGCAGATCGAGGCCCAGACCGGACCGAACGCCATCTATGGCTACATGCCGTCCCAGGGCGTCCCGATTGCGGTCGATGAGATCAACAAGGCTGGCGGCTTCAAGGTCGGCGATACCACCTACAAGCTGGATCTGATCGCGCCTGATACGCGCGGCGACCCGAAAGAGGCAACCATCGAGCTCAAGAAGCTGCTGGAACAGGACAAGGTCAAGTTCGTGTTCGGGCCGTTTCTGTCCAACGTGTTTCTCACCATCTATCCCTATGCCAAGCAGTTCAACGGGAAATTTCTGATGCTCGGCGGCGGTACGCGGATTCACGATTACGTCGGTCAACCCGGCAACGAATTCCTCATCCGGACCTGGAACTGGGACGCCGGACCGAAGGGTTTTGGCGAGAAGATGGTCGACTACCTGATCAAGACGGCGCATCCCAAGAAAGTGGCGATGCTGTTCCAGAACGATTCCGGCGGCAAGGTGCTCGGCGACATCTACGAGCCGATCTTCAAGGCCCACGGTATCGAGACCATGACGGAATATTTCGAACCCGGCACCAAGGACTTCTCGCCGGTATTGGCCAAGATCGCCGAATTCCACCCGGACTATCTGTTCCCGGGCTATTCCGACGCGGCGCTGTACGACATCGTGCGGCAATCGATCGAGGGCAACTATTCCAAGAAATTCTTCCTGGTGCGCGGGTCCACCGGACCGGGCCTCAAGAACAAGGACGGCCTCGAAGACTACATCGTCTATGTGCCAAAGGACTTCGAAGAGGCCGAGAAGAAGGAGCCCAAGGTCAAACATTTCATCGACGCCTATAAGGCCTTCTACAAGCGCGACTTCCCGTACGATCAGGCACCGCTCTGCTCGTCGTCCTGCTACGATCACGTCTATATGCTGGTCGAGGCGATGAAGAAGGCCGGTACGGTCGACGACGTCGGAAAGATCCGCGCCGCGCTTCTTTCCATGACCTATCAGGGCATGTGGAAGATCAGCTTCGACGATCACGCCGAACAGGTATTCGACTTCGACATCGTTCATCTGAGGAAAGGCGGCGCCAAGGAAGTCGTGCACGTCGAGCCATAGGCATGACGCAGGTTGTGGTCGGGCAGATCCTCAACGGCATTATCCTCGGCTCGCTTTACGGAATCATCGCGCTCGGCGTGACAATGACGTTCGGCATCACCGGTATCGTGAACTTCGCGCTTGGCCAGTTCATGATGATCGGCGCCTATGCGACCTGGTATTTTACCGATCTGGCGACGTTGCCTTTTCCGGTCGCGGTGGTGTTCGCGGTGGCGCTTGCCGCCGTGGCCGGGCTGGTCGCCGACCAGGCGATGTTTCGGTTCACCCGAAACAACCTGGTCAACGGCCTGCTGGTATCGATTGGCCTGATTTCCGTGATGGAGAGCGGCGCCCTGCTGCTGTTCACGACAACACCCAAGAACATGGACGCGATCATCGCGGGATCGCTGTCTCTCGGATCGATCACGTTGCCGCGCATGAAAGTGGTGGCATTCCTGCTGCTGGTGGCGGTGATCGGGCTGACCTGGCTCGGGCTGTCGCGCGCCTGGCTCGGCCGAGCGACCCGCGCCTATGCGCAAAATCCGGAAGCCGCCATGCTGATGGGGGTTGCGACCAAGGCACTGCAGACCGGTGTCGTGGTCTATTCCTGCGCCCTGGCCGGCTTCGGCGGCGCGCTTTACGCCTGTCTGTTCTCGCTCGAACCGTCCCTGGGTGGCTTGTTCATCCTCAAGGGGGTCGAGGCGGCGATCCTTGCCGGGGTCGGCAATCTGCTGGGCGCGCTTGCCGGCGGCGTGATTCTGGGAGTGACCGAATCGGTTGGCTCGCTCTATCTGCCGGCGGCGTTCCGCGATGCCTATGGCCTGGTGTTCCTGGTCGCGATCCTGTTGTTTCGGCCGGCTGGCCTGTTCGGGAGCCAGAAGTGAAGACGCTGCTGTTCCTGGTTCCTCTCTACCTGCTGCCGCTCGTGGTGCGAAGCGATGTGGTTCTGACCATCCTGATCTTCACCTTCGTGCTGAGCATTCTGGCGATCGGATTCAACGTGGTGTTCGGCGGCGCCGGGCAATTGACCATGTTCCATGCCGCCGCCTTCGGCATCGGCAGCTACGTCACGTTTCTCTCGATGCAGCGATTCGGCATTTCGTTCTGGCTGGGCTATCTCGTGGCGGTGCTGATCGTCGTCGTGATCTCGATCGTGATCGGCTGGATATGCTTCAAGTTCCGGCTGAAGGAATTCTACTTTGCCGTCGTAACGCTCGCTTTCGCCGAGCTGTGCCGGCTGGTGGCGATGAACTGGACCAGCGTGACCAACGGAACGCTGGGCATGCTGGTTCTGGAAAAGCCGACGGTCTGGCTCCCCGGAAGCGGCGTCGTCAGGATCGAGCAAACCATTCCCTGGTATTTTCTCACGCTGGTTTGCCTGACCGGCGTTCTGATCTTTTCAGTGCTGCTGATGCGGTCGTGGATCGGCCGCAATTTCTCGGCGATTCGCCTCAATGAGGATCTCGCGCAGACGCTTGGAATCGACACCTTTCGCTACAAGTTGCTGGCTTTCACGATTTCGAACGTGATCGCCTCCTTTGCCGGCGCACTTTACGGTTTCTATAGCGGCTATATCGAACCGGCCTATCTTGCCGTGACCCAGTCGCTCGACGCCATCGCCATGGTGCTGCTTGGCGGGGTGTCCACGATATTGGGGCCGGTCGTCGGCGCGCTGGTCCTGACCTCGCTGCCGCATCTGATCGAATTGCCCGCGGAAGTTCGCGTCGCGGTCTACGGCATGATCCTCATCCTCGTCATCCTGCTGATGCCGCGTGGAATCGTCGGTCTCATCGCCGGACTGTCCAGGGAGCGGGTCCGTGCTGCTTGAGGTCCAGAATCTCACCAAGCGTTTTGGCGGCCTGGTCGCGGTGTCGGACGTGTCATTTGCGATCAACAAGGGCGAGATCATCGGGATATTTGGACCGAACGGATCGGGAAAGACCACGTTGCTCAGCCTGCTGGCGGGGTTGCTGCCGCCCAGCGCCGGCCGGGTTGTCTGGAAGGGACGGGACATCGCGGGCGCGCAGCCCGATGTCATCGCGTCGCTCGGCGTGATCAAGACCTTTCAGAATCCGCAGTTGTTTTCCGAACTGTCGGTGCTGGAGCACGTCATGATCGCGAGTTTTCTCGCTTTCACAAGGATGAAGGGCCACGGCCGCCTGCGCAGCTTCGTGTCGCCAGGCAAGGGCGAGGCGATCCTGCGCGCGCGAGCGGAAAAGACCCTGACGCTCTGCCGCTTGCAGGACTCATCCCGCAAGCCGGCCGCCGAGCTGTCCTATGGCGAGGAAAAGATGCTTGGCGTCGCGATGGCGATGATGTGCGAGCCGGAGCTGTTGCTGCTCGATGAACCCGCATCCGGGCTTGGAAACGACGAAATTCATAATCTGGAGAGCGTGCTCCGCGATCTGCGGACGCACGGAACCACATTGTGCATCATCGACCACAAGGTGGCGTTTCTCGCCAAGTTTGCCGACCAGGCGATCGCGCTGCAGCAGGGCTGCAAGATCGCCGAAGGCCCGCCGCACGATGTGCTGGCCGATCCCGGCGTGGTGAAGGCCTATCTCGGACGAAGCCATCATGCTTGAGCTTTCAGCCATATCCGCGCACTACGCCAAGAACCAGGTCTTGCGCTCGGTCGATCTTTCGGTTGCGGCAGGCGAGGTGGTGGCGCTGATCGGAGCCAACGCGGCCGGCAAGTCGACGACGATGCGCCTGATCGCCGGGTTGAAGCGCGCCACCTCCGGCTCGATCAGGCTGGACGGTATCGAAATCGAATCGATGTCGACGCCCCGGCGCGTTGGCCTTGGCATTGCATTGGTGCCGGAGGGCCGCCAGGTCTTTGCCCAATCCACCGTGCTGGAAAACCTGACGATGGGTGCCTATCACCGTCCCGACCGCAACGATATCCAGCGCGATATCGATGCCATGTTCGCCATGTTTCCGAGACTCGGCGAGCGCCGCCACCAGCGGGCCGGCTCGATGTCCGGTGGCGAGCAGCAGATGGTGGCAATCGCACGGGGCCTGATGGCGAAGCCGAAGTGCCTGTTGCTTGACGAACCTACGCTAGGCCTCGCCCCCGTCGTCGTCGACGAGATATCCCTCACCATCGCCGAACTGGCGCGGAAGGGCATGACGATTCTGCTCGCCGAGCAGAATGCGGCGATGGCGCTCGAGGTCGCAAGCCGGGCCTACGTGCTCGCCGCCGGCGCCATCTCGGCCGAAGGCACGCCGGAGCAGTTGAAGGCGTCACCGGTCGTCGAGCAATTGTACTTCGGCGCGGTGCCGGCGGAGGCCTCCCATGCTTGATGTCGGGAACCGCGGTCGCATCGGTGTCGTTTCGTTGAACCGGCCGGAACGGCGCAATGCGATGGATCACGACCTGGTCAATGCGTTGGTCGAAGCGGCTCGACGCCTGGATAGCGATCCTTTGATCGCCGCCATTGTTCTAAGGGGCGAACCACCCGGGTTTTGCGCCGGCAGCGACCTGAAGTTCATCGGTCGACTTTCACTCGAGGAGGTCTGCAGGTTCGAAGCCGAGACCGGCGACATGGCGCGGCTGCTCGGCCGTCTGCGCAAGCCGGTGATTGCATCGGTCGAGGGTTTCGCGCTCGGCGGTGGGTTCATTCTGGCCGCATCCTGCGATCTCGTCGTTTCTGCCGGCGCCGCGCGGTGGCATCTGCCGGAAGTTCCGATCGGCTGGCTGACGCCGTGGGGACTTGGCGCCCTGATTTCGAGGGTGGGTGCGGTCTCCGCGCGAAAGCTTTGCTTCGCCAGCGAAGAGTTCGACGGGCACGAGGCGAAACGGCTCGGTCTTGTCGATCATCTCGCCGAGCCCGGCCATTCCGACGAGATCGCCATGGCGCTGGCGGACCGGCTGGCGGCGGTTCCCGCGGCGGCCGTCGTCGCCACCAAACGCTTCTTTGCGCCTGAAATAATCGGCGGCGCCGAAGCCCTTGATACCAAGGCGAACGAGGCTTTTGCCGGCAATTGCCGCCATCCCGTTGCACGCGCGACGCTCGAGCGATTTGGCAGCAGATGACGAACAGGCAGCGAGAGGTCGCCCGATGTTGAAACGCAGGCAACAAGGTCAAGTCGCGATCCTGACCATCGATCGCGCAAACCGGCGCAACGCGCTGGGCACCGAACTGATGCAGGCTTTCAGCGAGGCCTTCGCCGACATCGATCGCGACGACGCCGTCGCTGCCGTCGTCATTTCGGCGACCCCTCCCGGCTTCTGCGCAGGCAGCGATCTCAAGGAACTGGCGACCATGGACATCGCGCAGATGTGTGCGCACGAGGCCGAGACGGCCCGGGTCGTGCGCGCCATCGGCTTCATGGAGAAGCCCGCCATTGCCGCCGTCAGCGGGTTTGCGCTGGGCGGCGGCGTCGGACTCGCGGCCGGCTGCGATTTGATCGTAACCCATTCCGAATGCCGCTGGCACATGCCGGAGGTGCCGAACGGGTGGCTGCCGCCGTGGGCACTGGCGTCGCTGAGTGTGCGGATTGGACCGGTTGCGGCCCGGCGGCTGGTGTGGGCGAGCGAGCCGATCACGGGAGCCGAAGCATACCATCTGAAACTCGCCGACTATCTGGTGCCGCTGTCCGACGTCGAAGGCGAGGCCATTGCGCTCGCAGAGCGGCTCGCGGCGCTGCCACGCGTCGCGGTGGCGAGCACGAAACGCTTCTTTACGCCCCTGATCAACGGCAATGCCGAGGCCAGCGACATGCTTGCAAATCGGGTTTTTGCCGAGAACTGCCAGGACGACGCATCGAAGGCGACGCTGCGAAAATTCGGCATGAAGGTCTAGATCAAGAGGATATCCGATGAACAAGTTCTGCTCGGCAGAAGCCGCGGTTGCAACCATCAAGAACGGCCAGACGGTCGCCAGCGTCGGCGTGATCGGCTGGATCACGCCGGATCTCGTCCTCAAGAGCCTCGCCGCGCGCTTTCTCAGCGAAGGCAGTCCGCGCGACCTGACGTTTTACTTTCCTTGCGGGACCGGAGACGGGGTCGGCATTCGCGGCATGGATCACGTCGCCATCGAAGGCTTGATGAAGAGGATCGTGTCCGGCTCCTACATCAATCCGCTGAACCCCGCGACCGGCAAGCGTCCCGAACTGATGCGGCTGATCCGCGAGAATGCGATCGAGGCCTATAGCTGGCCGCTCGGCGCCAGCATGCATTGGCTGCGGGAGGTTGCGCGCCGCAGCCCGGGCTATATGACCGAAATCGGGCTTGGTTGCTATATCGATCCGGATCAGGCCGGCGGCCGCCTGACCGCGCGCTCCCTGCACAATCTGGTCGACAAGATCGAATTCCGCGGCAAGCCATATCTGTTTTATCCGACCTGGAACATCGACGTTGCCATCATCCGGGCGGGGGAGGCCGACCCGGCCGGCAATCTGTCGTTCGAGAGCGAAGCGTTGGTGTCTTCCTCGCTGGCGCTGGCACTGGCGACCAAGGCCTGCGGCGGGATCGTGATCGCGCAGGTGTCGCGGCGCGTGGAGCGTGGAACCCGGCGCGCGCAGACGGTCAGGATCCCGGGGACGCTCGTCGACCATGTCGTGCTCGATCCAGCGCAGATGATGACGACGGACGTCGCGCACGACGTCGCCTATCTCGGCGGACAACCCTTCGATCTGTCCAGGATTCCGGCGGTGCCGTTCGGTCCGGACAAGACCATCGCCCGCCGTGCAGCTCGGGAGATCAAGCCGGGTGTCGTCAGCATTTTCGGTTTCGGCGCGTCCTCCGATACCCCTCTGGTGATGGCGGAACAGGGCGCCTTCGACAATGGCAGAATCGCGGACTATCTCTTCACGACCGAGCACGGTCCGCACGGCGGGCTCGTGATGAGCAATTGGCAGTTTTCTGCAAACCGCCATCCGGAAGCCCTGCTCGACGGCCTGTCGCAGTTCGACTTCATCGATGGCGGCAACTGCGAGTTCGCGGCGCTGGCGTTCGCCCAGTTCGATTCAGCCGGGAATGTCAATGTCAGCAAGTTCGGCAGCTCCAATCCCGGCGCCGGCGGGTTCATCGATATCGCCCACAATGCCCGCCATTTGCTGTTCGCGGGCACGTTCACCACGGCGGGGCTGCAGATCGAAACCGGCCAGGACGGGCTGCACATCCGCCAAGAGGGCAACGTCCGCAAATTCGTCGACAGCGCCGAGCAGATCACCTATCCCGTGCGCAGCGGGATCATCAATCGCGGTCAGCGCGCCCAAATCATCACCGAGCGTGCCGTCTTCGAGGTGACCGCCGAAGGCCTGGTGCTGATGGAAGTGGCAAAGGGGGTCGACGTCAGGCGGCACATCATCGAGCAGATGGAGTTTGCCCCGGTGCATATTGCCGACAAGCCCAGGCTGATGGATGACGAATTGTTTGCGCACTGATACCAACGGCCCGCGCAATTGACTCGTCATGCCCGCGCTTGTTGCGGGCATCCACGTCTTGAAAGCCGAACAGCATCAGAGACGTGGATGGCCGGAACAGGTGCGGCCATGACGAAGATAGAGAGTCATCGTCCGGGACCGTTGGTATGAGAGCCAACGCGAAGATCGCCATGCGCGATCCGGGCATGGGTGTACGAAATGCGCACGTATCCTGCGCGGTGATCCCGTTTCGGCGAAATAGCTCCTGATGAGTTATACTAACGGCCCGGCGTAATTGACTCGTCATGCCCGCGCTTGTCGCGGGCATCCACGTCTTGAAAGCCGAACCGCATCAAAGACGTGGATGGCCGGAACAGGTCCGGCCATGACGAAGATAGAGAGTCGGCGGGATGCCGCCGTGCATCGTGGCTGCAGGTCTCTCGCGAAACCGGATCATTTCATCGCTTGCAAAAGCTTCCGCGCTTCGCCCAACAGGGCCTGAATCTGCTTGCGCTCGGCGATCGCTTGGCTGGTGAACAGACCGTGCTTGCGCGCGTTGCGGTTGCCCCTTGGCGGGCCGGACCCCGGCGCGCCGCCGTGCATGCGGCAACGCTTTTTGCCGCGCACCGCCGGCGAGCGGCAGGCGCCGCCGGAGCGGACTTTGGCGCCGCACCGCGGGCTCGCCCGCATCGGTCCGGTATTGCGGGCGTGATCGCTCATGGCTTTGCTTTCTGCCTGGCGTCCATGCCGTCGTGCTTCCGCTCGGAAAGCTCGGGCGCCGGCTCCTTCCGCGCCGGCGCCGCCGCCGCGGGCGCCGGGTTCTTGTCCGAGACGATCACGCTCGCATGCTGGGTGACGTTGCCGACAATGGCGTTGCCGCCATCCCCGACCGACAGGTTCTGCACGGTGATGGCAGGTTCGCCATGGCTCCGATAGCGGTTGAGCGCCTCGATCTGGGCCGGAAAGGTGCGGGCCAGCCTGCCCAATGCCCGCCCGGCACTGTCCTGCTGAGCGAGGTCTTCCGCATTGGCGAGGTGATGGGCACATCGCATCGCCATCACATGGACGGAAACCATCTGCGCCACCAGCATGCCCTCGATGGCGTCCCTCGGCCTGAGGCTCTTCACCATCGAAATCATGAAGGCAAGGGTGACCTCGTCAGGCCTCTCGCCCTTCACGCTCGCCTTCACCAACTGTCCGAGCATGCCACGCATGGCGTCACGATCGGCGACCCCCAATGCCTCCGCCATGAGTTGTTCGCCAAGCTCCGGATCCTGATGCTCGATGTAGAATCCGTGTGACAAGAGCTTTATTCGCGGGGCTGCAGCAGTCCTGGGGACGGCAGTGTTGGGGGCTACAGTGTTGGGTTGACCGGTTGCGGCCAGTGCCGTTGCTTCGTTGGGGTCTGGAGCTGTATTCACGTCGATATCTCCTCGGGCATACGCGCATCGCCGCGCGGCCCGGCAACGCGGGAGGCGCCCCTTCGCTTGCGGCGAGCCGGTGCAACTTCAATTGTGGGTAAGGATTTTTGCCTGCAATCGCGCCGAAGAGGCCATTGTCGGGCAGGGCCTGGGCGCTTTACAAATTGCGCGACGATCGAATAGTGCCCCTGATTTGCCCGACGTGTCAAAATGTTTTTGCGGGATCGCTCAGGCATCGATGCCGATGACCACCATGCTACTTTGCATGGGGTTGTTTTCGATATTTTGACGTCAGGAGGCACATCATCGAGAAACAAAAGGCGTCAGCAGGATGCGCCCGTACCAGACGGCGAACAGGAAAAAGCTGCCAATCCACAGCACCGCGGAAAGCTGAATCAGCGGGAGAAACGATCCGCCGATCGCCGCCACCACGCGCACCGCGGCGGCCGCGACCACGAGCAGATAGATGAGAATCGTGATCCGATCCGCCCTCAGTGCACGGCCGCTGTGGCCGAGCGAAACCCGGGTCATGACTGCAAGCACCATGGTGCCGATGGCGCCGGCCGTGAGCGCGTGGATTGCGGCAGCCTCCGGCATCCGGCCGGTCAGCATCGACACGCCCAGCAGCGCCACGCCGATGACCAGCCAGAGATATCCCACATGCAGGATGGTCACCAGCGGGTCGGCCCATGTGGCGATGCCGCGCCAGCGCACGAGCCGCCAGAAATTGAGCGCCCCAGCAAACAGCAGCACGGCACCGACCGGCTGAAATGTCGGGAAAAACGCCCAGCCGATCATTCCGGCATGAAGCGCGAAGAGTGCCACGCGGTCGACCGTGCCGCGGGTCGCCGGAAGGTCGGATACATCGCGCCTTGCGAGCCAGTTGCGCGTGAACAAAGGAATGATCCTCCCGGCGACAACCGAAATCAGGACCATGATTGCCGCGAGCGCGAGCCGCCATCCCAAACCGGCCGGCACGGCAACGCCTGCCGACTCCAGATGCATCAGGAGATTGGCGACGCCGAGAATGCCAATCGGAACCGGCATCGGCAGGTTGCGCCAGTTGCGGCTCGAGATGATCTCGCGGGCAGCAACCGCACCAAGCAGGAATGGAAAGGCGAGATCGATTGACACGGCGAGCCAGAGCGGGATCAGGGCCGAGACCAGACACGCAAGGCGGCCCGCGAGCCATAGGGTCGCGAGCGCAGCCAGCGGCCTGCCGCTGATCGGTGCCCGGCCGGTCCAGTTCGCAATCGCCGTCAGCATGAAGCCGGCGATTGCCGCCATGACGAATCCGAACAGCATTTCATGGATATGCCAGGTCAGCGGCGCAAAGCGGCTCGGCAAGGTGAGCCCCGTGGTGAGCATGACGACCCATGCGGCCAGCGCTGTCGCCGACCAGGCGCTGGCCGCCAGGAAAAATGGCCTGAAGGCCATCGTCCAAATGGCCAATGATGGGCTTCGCGCCGTCGGCGCGGCTGGAATCGCCAAGTGATTTTCTCCGTCAGCCCATAGCTCGGATGAACGCACCCGACAGTGCGTCAACCGTCAGACCGTACCCCGGGTGTCCGAACCGGCGTTTGCGCCAGCGCAAATCGAGGGACCGGCATCAACGGGGTGAGTCGTCCGCGATCCGCTGGATTTCGGAGGGCTTGCGAATGGTGAGGCGCTGGTGGCGGCTTACGAGCACGCCTGACTTCTCCCAGGCGGTCAGGATCCGGCTCGCCGAGTGGAGCGTCGTGCCGGCGATGTCGGCAACATCCTTGCGCCGGAGCGGAATTTCGATTGCCGTCCCATCGGTCGTCCTGTTCCCGGCTTGCCGGGCCAGCCGCAAAAGAGCACTGGCGACGCGTTGTTCGACCCGTTGGGTGGAAACCTCGCGGAGGCGGTTCTGCACCTCCTGAAGACGCTTGCCGATGACGCGGATGACGTTGAGCGCGATCGCGGAATGGCGCCCGATCAATTCCAGCAGGTCTGTTTCGCTCCAGCTTACCTCGACCGACTCGGTGAGCGTGACCGCGTCGGCGGGATATGTCCGGTCGGTGAATAGTGCCACCGTGCCGAACATCTCTCCGGGTGCGATGAAGCGCATGACGATCTCTGCACCGTCGCTTCCGGATTGGGAAATGCGGACGTTGCCCTCGATCAGGACATGAGCGCGCACTTCCGTTTCGCCCTGGTCGAAAATCGCCGTGTTGCCGGCCAGGCGCCGCACGCGTGCCGAACTCATCACATCATCGAGCGCTGCGGGGGACAGGTCGCGGAAGAGCTCAAACGAAGCCAGGGTCTGAGGGGCGACGTTGCCGTTTGCGGTCATTCCGAAGCCTCATCCGGATTGTCGGACCGGTTTGCGCTGGCGCAAACCGGTCTGTCCGTCTCAAGCGTAGGGTTGGCGACGCAGAAAGTCGATGCTGATCTGCCTCCTGCAAACCCGCAGGTTTTCCTGGGAGCGGCGCCCTCGGCCGGATCTATCATGGATGATATCATTGTCGCCCGCGCTCTGCATGTACTCGCGGTGGTGATCTGGATCGGCGGTGTGGCGATGGCGACCACCGTCGTGATTCCGGCGGTCAGGCGTGGCGACCTCGGCACGGACCGGCTGAAGGCCTTTCAGGCGATCGAGCATCGCTTTGTCTGGCAGGCGCGAGCGGCGGTCGTCATCGTCGGGTTGACCGGTCTCTACATGGTGTGGCGGCTCGACCTTTGGGATCGATTTCGTGCAGCTTCCTTTTGGTGGATGCATGCGATGGTTTTGCTGTGGCTCCTGTTCGCGTTCGTGCTGTTCGTTGCCGAGCCGTTCATTCTGCACCGCCGGTTTCGTCGGTGGGCGACCGAGCAACCCGGCATCGCCTTTGCCTGGCTGCAGCGGGCGCACTGGGTGCTGCTGACGCTGGCCCTCATCACCATCCTCGGCGCGGTCGCCGGCAGCCACGGCTTGTTGTTCTTCAGGTAACTGCGGAGCTTCTATTAGCGGTGCACTCTACGGCGCCAGATAGGTCAACAGGCGCGGATCATTGCGCAGTTCCTGCGACGGTCCGGAGAGGGCGACCCGGCCGCGATCGAGCACATAGGCCCGGCTCGCCACCTGCAGCGCGAGGTCGAGATGTTGCTCGACCACGATCACGGAGATTTCCTTGGCGAGGTCGATCAGTCGTTCAGTGATCTCCTCGACCACGCCGATCCATACACCCTCTGTCGGCTCATCCAGCAGCAGAAGGCGGGGATTCGCGAGCAGGGCCCGGGCGATCGCCAGCATCTTGCGCTCGCCGCCCGAAAGCGTGCCGGCGGCCTGGCTCATCCGCTGACCGAGCTTCGGGAAGATCGCGAGCACGCGATCGAGCGCGGCACGATCCCGCGTTCCGAGCAGTCCGACGGCGAGATTGTCACGCACGGAGAGCCGCGCGAACACGGAATGCTCCTGCGGCACATAGCCGATCCCAAGGCGGATGCGCTGCTCGGTCGGCAGCTTGCCGACTTCGCGCGCGTCGAGGCTTATGGCGCCGCCACGCAGCGGCAGTTCGCCGACAATCGCCTTCATCAGCGTTGTCTTGCCGGCGCCGTTTCGTCCGAGCACGGCAACGCCGCCGCGCCGGGGCACCTGCATGTCGATGCCGTACAGCACCTGACTACGGCCGTAGCCGGCGTCGAGGCCGGTCACATCAAGGAATTGTTGGTCAGGCACGGCGTAAATAGACCTCCTGAACCCTGGGGCTTGCCTGGATCTCCTGCACCGACCCCGAACAGATGACGCTGCCCTGGTCGAGCACCGTCAATCGGTCGCAGATATCGCGAATGAAATCGAGGTCGTGCTCGACGATCACGAGCGAGCATCTGGTCTTGATCGGCTGCAACAATTCGCCGGTGACCCGCCGTTCTTCCAGGCTCATGCCGCCGGTTGGCTCGTCCAGCAGCAACAATTTCGGTTCGGCAGCCAGTGCCATGGCGATTTCGAGCCATTGCTGCTGACCGTGGGAGAGCGCGGATGCCGGATCGCCGGCGCGGTTTGCGAGACGGAACTGTTCCAGTATGCCCATGACGCGGTCATGCAACCCGTGGCGGCTGCGCGAGAAGACCAGAGCCGCGAGCGAGGACTTCGCCTGCAGCGCCAGCAGGATGTTGTCGTACAGGGTCAGGGCCGGCAGTACGCTCGTGATCTGGAATTTCAGGCTCATGCCGGCGCGGGCGCGCTCGGCCGGCGACGCATCGGTGATGTCGGTGCCCGAGAACATCACGCGGCCCTGCGTCGGCGCCTCGGCGCCGGCTACGCATTTCATCAGCGTGGTCTTTCCGGAGCCGTTCGGCCCGATCAGGCCGTGAAACTCGTTTTCCGCAATCGTCAGCGCCGCGCCGTCCAGCGCGGTGAGCTTGCCGAAGATCTTGACGATTCCGCTTGCCTCAAGCAGGGCCATGGCGCCCTGCGCTTCCCGGCCGCCCGAAGCTGCCGACACGTTCACGTTCGCTGAGCACGAGACTGACCAGCCCTGCGGGCCGGAACATGATGACGAGCAGCAACAGGATGCCGAGAATGATCGGCCAGAAGTCCTGGAAACTGTTCGAAAGCCAGAAGCTCAACGCCTCGATTGCAATGGTGCCGATCACGGCACCGATCAGCGTACCGGAGCCTCCGAACAGCACATACAGGACAGCCTGCGTCGACATGACAACGCCCAGCATGTTGGGCCAGACGAAGCCCTCATGAAAGGCGTAGAGGCTTCCTGCGAGCCCCGCGATCGCACCGCTGAGCGTGAAAATGATCGCCTTCAGGTGCTGAACCTGGTAGCCGAAGAAGGCGATGCGCTGCTCATTCTCCCGCAAACCGGCCAGTGCCAGCCCGAACTGCGAGCGCACCAGGAAGCGGCACAGCAGGTAGACGACGACCAGGATGCCAAGCGCGAGATAATAGAACACCGGACCTTCGTTCAGCTCGTAAGAGCCGATGGTCATCGACTGGATCGAGGGGATGCCGTTCTGGCCGCCCAGATAATACCAGCCACGCGCAAGCCGGTCGGCCGCGTAGGCGCCAGTCATGGTGCCGAGCGCGACGAAGATCACGCTGGAGGGATGACGTCCGAGGAGCAGGAAGCCGCCGAGCAGGAAGGCCGCGACGAAGCCGATCAGGATGCCTGCCGGGATCACGGCGAAGATCGATGCGACGTCGAGGTCGCGCGAAAGCAGCGCGACCCCGTACCCGGCCATGCCGAAGAAAAGCGACTGGCCAAAGCTCATGATGCCGGCGTAGCCCCATACCAGGTCGAACGACAGCGCAAAGAGGCAGAGGATCAGCACTCGCGTGGCATAAACCGTCAGGTAATCCTGCAGCACCAGCGGCGCGAGCGCCGCGATCGCGAGCATCGCGACCTCGAGGATCGGCAACACCCTGCGGCGCCCTTTTGCATCGGGCGCCGCAAGCAACACACTTCGCGAAGCGTCAGTCACGCGGCGGCCTGCACGTCGTCTTGTGCTGGTCGGCGATACGGCATTCAGCACTCCTTCGGATCGACGAGGCCGGCGCTGCGGGCAACGATCTCGTAGTCGCCCTTCTTGGCGACGGCGGTGTACATCTTCATCTTGCAGTGGCGCTTGCCCGGCACCATCTCGGCCGGCCCGCCCGGGCCTTCCGCGATCTTGGCGTGATCGAGTGCGGCGGCGACCGACTCGCGGTCGACCTTGCCGGCCTCCTTCACGGCGGCTTCCCACAGCTTCAGCCCGCGATAGGTGCCGGTGGCGGCGCTGCCGGCCGCAAACAGGAACTTGCCGGGGAACTCTTTGTCGTAGGTCGCCTGAATCTTCGCGCTGACGGGATCCTCGGCGGTCAACGCCTTGAAGTAGTCGAGACAGCTCGCCAATCCCTCGATCTCATTGGCCTGGTTTATGTTGAGCGTGTTCTCGTCGTAATAGACGCAGGCCAGCCGGCCGCCATTCTTGAGGAAGCCCGCCTCATAGAGCTGCTTGAAGAAGGGGCCGACGCCGGGCGGAATGACGGTGTTGAACACCACGTCCACCTTGTTGGAGATGATGCGGTTGACGGTCGAAGAGAACTCGATCTGGTCGAGCGGATAGTATTCTTCGAAGATCACCTCGCCGCCGTGATCCTCGATCACCTTGCGCGCATAGACGTTGAGCGTATGTGGCCAGACATAGTTGGCGCTCGGCAATGCGAAGCGTTTTCCGCCGTTCTTGATCAGCCAGGGAATGAACTCATCGCACTGCTGCGCAGGCGTTGGTCCCGTGCAGAACAAATAGGGCGTGCACTCCTTGCCCTCATAAAGTTGCGGATAGATATAGAGCGTCTTGCCGCGGGCGACGATGACGTCCTTGATCGCGTTGCGCATCGAACTGGTGATGCCGCCGAGCACCATGTCCACCTTGTCGCGCTGGATCAGCTTGCGGACGTTGCCGACGGCAATCGATTCGTTCGACGCGGTGTCCTCGATCAGGAGTTCGATCGGACGGCCGAGAAGACCGCCGCCATCATTGATCTCCTTCACCACCATGCGCGCGACATTGGCGTCGGCGTTGCCGGCATAGCCGATCGGCCCGGTGAGGTCGGTGGCGATACCGAGCTTGATCGGCCCCTCGGCCGCATTGGCCCATTCCGGCCGGATTACCCAACTGCCCGGACCTGTTGCGATGGCCGCCGAAGCGAAGGCGAAATTGCGCAGAAAACGGCGTCGACTGTCGTTGATCATCGATCAAACCCCTCTTCCCGAAACGAGACCTTGCGGCCGGAACTTGATGAAAATGATGGCGAGCACGAAAACGAGCACGTCGGCGATTACCGGTGCCATGACCCAGGGCAGCGCGGCGCTCAGCGTGCCGATCACGCTGGCGCCGGCGATCGGGCCGGCGAAGGATCCGACGCCGCCCACCATGACTGCGACGAAGCCCTGGATGAGAAAGCGGATGCCGAGATCGGCGAACAGCGAGAATACCGGCACGATCAGCGCGCCAGCGAGGCCGGCAAGCGCGGCGCCGAAAGCAAAGGTGATGCTGTAGATGGCGCCGGTGGAAATCCCGGAGGCCCGCGCCAGTGATGGATTTTCCAGCGAGGCGCGGATCCGCAATCCGAACGAGGTATGAGCGAGCAGCGCATAGCTGCCCGCCATGACGAGCGCGGTGATGATCACGATCACGCCGCGCCAGGTCGCAAAATGCAGCGTGCCGATGGTGACGGATCCGCCGAGCGGCTCCGGTATCGAGATATAGAGGCCACCGATCAGACCGCGCACCATCTCGCGGATGATGAGCCCCAGCGCGTAGGTGCCGAGCATGGCGACGACCGGTGCGGCGTAGAATCGCCGCACCACGAGGCGTTCCAGGACGAATCCAAGCGCGCCGACCGCGAACGGCGCGATCAGCATGCCGACCGCAACCGGCAAACCGATGCTGTGCACGAGGTAGGTGGTGTAGGCGCCAAGCAGCACGAACTCGCCCTGAGCAAAATTGAATATCCCCATCATGCTGGCGATGATCCCGAGCCCAAGCACCACCAGCACCACGATGGCGCCGAAGCTCAGGATCTCGAACAGTGCAATGAACAACGTATCCATGTTGGGGCGTCACATCCCGTCGCGCGGGTCACATCTTCTTCCAGTCGCCGGACTGCTCGAAGGCATGTGCTGCGCGATAGATGGTCATCTCGTCGAAGTGCTTGCCGATCAGCATCAGCCCGACCGGAAGTCCGTCGACCATGCCGCATGGAAGCGACATGGCCGGATGGTGGGTGATGTCGAACGGCGCCGTGTTTGAGATCATCTCCAGCGCGCGGGCGACATAGTCCTCGCGGCTTGCGTTCGGCTCCGGAAGCTTGGTGGCCTTCATCGGCGTCGTCGGCATCAGCAGCAGGTCGTAACTGGCCAATACCTTGTCGTAGGCGGCGGTCAGCCGACGCGAGATGTTGACGGCTTTGCCATAGTAGCGCGAACCGAACTTGTTGTTGATGTAGGTGCCGAGCATCAAGAACAGTTTGGCCGTCTCCGACAGCGAGTCGGCCTGCCGGCGCCAACCGCGATGGAAGTCCATCATCGACGTGGCGTAGAGATCCGAGCGGCTGATCCCGTAGCCGTCCCCATACATCATGGTCGCGGTAAGGCCTTCGGTCCCGATCGGAACCCATATCGCCGGCCCGACCATGTGCATTGGAATCGATACCTCCTCGACCTTGGCGCCGAGATCCGCAAACCGCTTCGAGGCGGATTTCACGCTCTCGTTGACGGCAGCTTCGGCGGTCGGCTGCATGTAACCTTCCTTGACGATGCCGATCTTCATGCCCTTGACGCCCTGGCCAAGCGCCTTGGTATATTCCTGCACCTTGGGAGCCTTGATGCGGGGATCGTAACCGTCGTCTCCGGCAATCACCTCGAGCAGCAGCGCGTTGTCCGCCACGTTCGCGGTCATCGGGCCGGTGTGGTCGACGAATATCTCGATCGGCATGATGCCGGTATAGGGCACGAGTCCCCAGGTCGGCTTCATGCCGTAGGTTCCACAGAATGACGACGGCATGCGGATCGAGCCACCCTGGTCGCCGCCGATCGCCATGTCGACTTCACCGAGTGCGACGACCACGCCGCTGCCCGACGACGAGCCACCAGCGGAGTAGCCCATCTTGTGCGGGTTATGAACCGGACCGGTCGAATTGGTGTGGCTGCCGCCGGAAAGACAGAAGTGCTCGCAGTGCACCTTGCCCTTGATCTCCGCACCGGCATCGAGCATGCGCGTGACGATCGTGGCGTCGAAATCCGGTACGTAACCTTCCATGGTCGACGAGCCATTCATCATCGGCACGCCGGCCAGCATGATGTTGTCCTTCAGCGCGACGGTCTTGCCCTTCAACTTGCCGCTGTCGGCGCCCTTCACCACGGATTTGCGGTACCACGCATTGCGAGGGTTATCTTCCGGTGAGGGCTGATAGCCGGGAGTGCGGGGATATTTTACCGGCGGCACTTCATCGGGCATTCCTGCCACCGCGTTGTAGGCATCGATCGATCCCTGCATCAGGCCACGAAACGAGGAGACATCCTCGTCAGTGAGCGACAGGCCGCACTGGGCGGCAACGGCACGCAGTTCGTTGGGTGTGGGAAGCGTGACGGCCACGGGCGTTCTCCTTGGTCTTGATTGGTGACGATATGGTGCAACGTCAGGCGTCATCGCGCCCGCATGGGATGCGGTCGGCAAGGAAGAGAGAAAACGACAAGCGCCCCGACGTGGCCAACACTAGAAACGGAAATCTTTTCGTTTTCAAGTATTATTTGCGTTGACGCCGGCGATCGGCCCGCAGTCAGAACCGCCCGAGCAGCGCGAAGTCGAGCCCCGCGGCCTCCGCGAGGTAGATCGGCATTGTCGCGCCGCCATTGCGCATGACGATCTCGCCGCGTGCGCCGCGATAGCTGATGTTCTTCGCAGCGGCAAGCATTGGCCCCAGCTCGACCGACCCTGCCCGCGACGCCACCGTCTCCAGAAACTTCAGGCCTTCGTAGTTGGATTGGGCAACGGAGCCGACCGGTGGAGCATAGCGGCCGAATTTGGCCTGATAGCTCGCGCGGAACATGTCGCCGTCGTGGGAGGCGATCTCGGCGAAATAGCCGGACGAGCAGAACAGGTTCTCGGTATTTTCAGCCCCGATGCCGAGCAACACGGTCTCGTCCATGGCCCCGCAGAAGCGCAGCATCTTGCCGGCAAGGCCGGCTTCCGCGAAAGCGCGATTGAAAGTGATGCTGTTGGTGCCAATGAGTGAAATCAGCACCACGTCAGGTCGCGCGGCCTTGATGCGCGCGATCTGCCCGTCATGGTCATGCATGCCCAGCGGCACGAATTCCTCGCCGACCACGCGGCCGCCGGAGGCCGCGATATAGCGCTTGATGGCGCGGTGGGAGAGCCAGGGCCAGACATAGTCGCTGCCGATCAGATACCAGCGCTGCGCGTGTTTGGTCTCTGCGAGCCACTGTACTACCGGCCGTGTCTGGCCACGGGGCGTTTCACCGATCGCCATCACGCCCGGCGTGCGTTCGCCGCCTTCGTATACCGGCGTGTATATGTAGGGCAGTCGCCCGGCGATCACCTTGCGCAGCGCAACGCGCACCACGCTCATGTGCGAGCCGATGATGACGTCGCCCTCATCATTGTCGACAACATCGATGGCCTGTTGCACGATCTCCTCGATGTCGCTGCCGGCGTCGCGCACCACGAGCTCGATTTCGCGCCCGAGAATTCCGCCACGGCGGTTGATCTCCGAAACTGCGAGCATGCTTGCATTGGTCGCGGCCGGACCCCAGATCCCCGCAGAACCCGAGAGCGCGATGAAATTGACGATGCGTAGCTTGCTCCGGTCACGCCGCAGCGCGAATTGCGGGAGATCGGTATCATCGAATGAAGCGAATGGGCCCGGGATGCGGCGGTCAAGCACCATGGCGGGCGGGATAGGCAACTCCGCGGCCTTGGCTTCTCCTACGAACGCACCCACGCCCGCCTCCACTGCGACCGGCGGCGTCCGATACTCGTCGCCACCATTCCAGGCACCTGCAGTATGTGCACAAAATCTAGTCTACGAGAAGATATTGAATATTCAACCATTCCATTGCATATAGATCGGGCATTCATGCTGAAGATTGGCCCAGAATCTTCGTAAAGTGCATTTCCCGAGTGTGGCGTATTTGCGGATCCTTCGCAGACCTGTCATCGATCAGAAGTTTCATTCCGTGGTCAAATCGCAAATCAAGCCCCTGCCGAAGAACGCCCCTATTACCGAGCATCTTGCGTATCTGCTCGCGCAAGCGAGCCGCGAGATCAATCGGCAGCTTGACGCCCGGCTGCGTCAGGAGGGCGTGCCGATCGAGCAATGGCGCATCCTCAAGGTGCTCTCCGACGGCAAAGGCCACTCCATGGGCGAACTGGCCGATGCCGTGCTGCTCAACCACCCGACACTGACCAAGATGATCGACCGCATGGCGTCGGACGCCCTGGTTTACCGTCTGCAGGATGCAGACGATCGCCGCAAGGTACTGATGTATTGTTCGGACCGGGGCAGGGCTCTGGCGCAGCGCCTCAATCTGCTGGCGCACAGCCAGGAAGAGCACATCGCGGAAAACTACGGCAACCGCGCGACCGAGGACCTCAAGCGACTGCTGGAGAGCCTGATCGAACGCGCAGGTTGAAGCCCGCTCACGCTTTACGCCGGCACAATCGACAGTTCTTGATTTCTGCTCGAGCGCCTGACCGCATCAGACGGCAGAAGCGCGGCACCCGCTATAAGACGGCGAAAGAGCGCCGCGTCCACGCGCGCGTCCATTGGCTTCGAGCACGACTTGACGCGGCGGGATAAATTAGTCTACTTATGCAAGTAACAATGGACGGCGCGGCAGGCGGCTTTTGCCGCGGCGCCACCAGCATTGGAGCGATCGGAACCGCCAGAGGAGCGACGTTGCAGTCGATCAAGACCGAACGGCGCGACGGCATCGCGCATGTCATCCTGAACCGGCCCTCTGTGAAGAATGCCGTGACGCTGGCGATGTGGCGTGAATTGTCTGGAATTTTCTCGCGCCTTGCCGACGATCGGGACGTCCGCGCGGTCATGCTCAGGGGCGAGGGCAAGGACTTTTCCGTCGGCGCGGATATCAGGGAATTCGACGAGATTCGGGACGACAAGCGCCAGAGCGCCGACTATGAAGCCGCCGTTGATGCCTGTTCCGGCGCGATCGCGACGTTGGGAAAGCCGGTCGTGGCAGCCATTTCCGGCTATTGTCTCGGAGGCGGCTGTCATCTCGCGCTGGCCTGCGACCTTCGCTTCGGCGATCGAACTGCAACGATCGGGATTCCGTCGGCCAGGCTCTCGATCGTCTATGGCGTGCGCAGCGTGCAGCGGCTGCTCTCGTTGACGGGCATCGCGAATGCCAAGCGCGTCCTCTACTCGGGTGACCGCTATCCGGCGGAGCAGGCGATGTCGATGGGACTGGTCGACGAGATCCATGACGACGTCCTGCTGGCGGCCGAGCGGTTCCTGCAGCGCCTCGCGGCCAACGCGCCGCTCTCGATCGCAGGCGCCAAGTATATGCTGAACGGTCTTTCGATGGGGTCCGGGGTTCTTGATTTGACGGTGGCGCAGCAGCTCATCGATACTGCATCCGACAGCGAGGATTTTCGTGAAGGCCGAACAGCTTTCGCGGAGAAAAGGCCTCCGCGATTTCGCGGCGAATGAGAATGGTCGAACGGGGGGAGGAAACCAGCCTTGGAGGGCGAGCTCGATGAAGCCTGCCAGGTTTGAATATGTCGCACCGGCGACGGTGGACGCTGCGGTGGAAGCGCTGCTCGCGGCCAATGGCGAGGGAAAGGTGATCGCCGGCGGTCAGAGCCTGCTGCCGCTGTTGAACTTCCGGATGGCGCGGCCGGCCGTTCTCGTCGATCTCAACGGCATCAAGGAGCTGTCCTTCATCGAGCTGAGGGGCGATCGGGTCGCGATCGGCGCGCTGACGCGGCATCGCGAGATCGAGCAGTCGCCGCTGATCGCGTCGAAGCTGCCGGTGATGGCGGCGGCCATGCGTCATGTGGCGCATCTGGCGATCCGCAATCGCGGCACGATCGGCGGCAGCCTCTCCCACGCCGATCCCGCGGCCGAGTTGCCCATGCTTTCCCTGTTCTATGATGCGGCACTGTCGGTCCAGGGTCCGGCGGGCCGGCGCAGCATCGCCGCGGCAGATTTCATCGTCGACGCGCTGACCAATTGCCTGGAGCCCGAGGAGATCGTGGTGGAGATCGAATTTCCGGTCCTGCGCCACGATGGCTGGGCGTTCGAGGAGGTTGCGCGCCGTTTCGGCGACTTCGCGCTTGCAAGTATCGCCGTCTCGGTGCGGCGGAACGGCGCGGGAATCGAAGACGCGCGCGTCGCGGTGATGGGCGTCGCCAATACGCCGCTCCGGCTCAGGACAGTCGAAATGCAACTCGGAGCCATTGAGCTCAACGACCAGACGTCGGACCGATTTTCGGAGCTGGTGACGTCCTGCGTCTCTGCCAATGGCGATCTTCATGCCTCCGCAGAGTACCGCCAGCATCTGCTCGGGCACCTGGCCAGGCGTGCCATGCAGGCGGCCCTGTCGGCAGAAAGGTGATCCCGGTGACGAAGGTATCGGTGACCGTCAACGGCACAAAGTACGACCTGTCGGACGTCGAGCCACGCCTGCTCCTGTCAGACTTCCTGCGCGACACGCTGGGGCTGACGGGCACGCATGTCGGATGCGAGCACGGCGTCTGCGGTGCGTGCACCGTATTGATGAACGGCGACAGCGTCCGTTCCTGCCTGATGCTCGCCGTTCAGACCAATGGTGCCGAGATCACGACGGTGGAAGGGCTCGGCACGCCGGAAGCGCTCAATGTACTGCAGGCTCAGTTTCGCGAACATCACGGCCTGCAATGCGGCTTCTGCACGCCCGGGATGCTGATGACGGGAGAGGACCTGCTCCGGAAATATCCACTCGCAACCGACGACGAAATCAGAGAAGGGCTGTCGGGCAATCTCTGCCGCTGCACCGGCTACCAGAACATCGTGGCTGCGATCAGGAGCGCGGCCGCCATGCGCGCGGAGAAGACGTCGTGAAGCTGAATTTCCTCCCCGCCGGTCGTCTCCGCATGAAGAAGAGTATCTATGTGACCGGCGCCGAGCGCAGCGAGACGATCGATCTCCCGGTCAGCAGCGCCTTGATCCGGCACAAGCAGGGCAACGTGCTGTTCGACACCGGTTGTCATCCTTCCGTGGTCGATCACGCCGAAGAGCGCTGGGGATCGCTCGCCAAGATCATGAAGCCGCTCATGAGCGCGAACGAGACCCTATTGCCGAGCCTCGCCTGCGTTGGGCTCGGGCCGGACGACATCGACATCGTGGTCAACTCACATTTCCACCCTGACCATTGCGGCTGCAACCAGTTCTTTGGGAAGGCGACGATCCTGGCCCACGCGAAGGAGATCGAAGCTGCGAAAGCGCCGGGTGCGGAAGCGGCGGGCTACCTCCGCGCGGATTGGGATTACGGGCAGCCGATCGAGCCGGTGAACGGCGAGAAGGACCTCTTCGGCGATGCTGGCGTCGTGCTGGTGCCGTTGCCGGGACATACGCCGGGCACCATCGGCGCACTGGTCAGCCTCGACCGCGACGGTCAATTCCTGCTCGCTTCGGACTCGGTGAGCCTGCGCCAAAATCTCGATGCCGACACCGCGCCTCGCAACACCTGGAACGCCGGCGAGCAGTTGAAGACGTTCGCAGAAGTGCGGCGGATCGAGAAGGCCGGCGCAACGGTGATCTGCGGCCATGATGACCGGCAATGGCAGAGCCTGCGCAAGGGAAATGATGGTTATGAGTAACGACCGACGCGCTCAGCCGTCGGATGTCCTGCGGCCGCGGAACGTCGGCGCTCCCATCAAGCGGACCGAGGACCCGCGGCTGTTGACCGGCCGCGGCGAATACTCGGCCGACCGGAAGCCGGATCGGCCGCTTCATCTCGCATTTCTGCGCAGCGGACAGCCGCACGCGCGGATCGCCCGCATCGACACCACCGCAGCGCAGGCAGCGCCCGGCGTGGTTGCGGTGTTCACCGCGGAGAGCATCGCCGACGACTTCAAGCCGGTGATTCCATTCTCGCGGATGCCCAATTATTACGCGACGCCGATCCTGCCTCTCGCCTCCGGCAAGGTTCGCTACGTCGGCGAGGCCGTTGTCGCCGTCATCGCCGCCTCGCGATATCTCGCGGAGGATGCGCTCGACTTGATCGAGGTCGACTACGAGCCGCTTCACGCGATAGTTCGCACCGAACTCGCCGTCGCTGCCGACGCTCCGCTGTTGCACGAAGAGGCGGGCACGAACGTCCTGGTCGCGCGCGAGTTCAGGAAGGGCGACGTCGCCAGCGATTTGAAGGCCGCTGCGGTCAGAGTAGGCGGACGTTTTGAAATGACCCGCAAGGCGCCGCTTGCGATGGAGCCGCGGAGCTATACGGCAGAATACGAAAAGCGCCGCGACGCCATCACGCTTTACACGTCGTCGAACATTCCCGGTATCGTCCGCGACGCGATTTCCGAGTCGCTCGGCCTTCCCGGCCACCGCCTGCGCGTGGTCGCGCCCGATGTCGGCGGAAGCTTCGGCTCGAAGGGTTCGCTCTATCCCGAGGAATTGTTGATCTGCATCGCCGCGCGCAAGCTCGGCCGCTCGCTCAAATGGACGGCGGATCGTCTGGAGGATATCAGCAGCAGCAGCCAGGCCTTCGCCGAGATCATCGACGCCGAAATGGGATTCGATGCCAATGGTATTGCGACCTCGCTGCAGGCGGATGTGATCGGCGACGTCGGTGCCTATTCGATCTATCCCTGGACCTGCGCACTGGAGCCGGTCCAGGTCGTAAGTTTCCTGCCGGGCCCCTACAGGATCGGATCGTATCTCGGTGTCGTCCGCGGCGTCGCCACCTGCAAGCCGCCGACCGGTCCCTATCGGGGCGTCGGCCGGCCGATCGCGACCTTTGTCGCCGAACGCTTGATGGATCTTGGTGCGAAGGCGCTCGGCCTTGACCCCCTCGAGATCAGGCGTCGTAACCTGGTTCAGACAGGGGAATTCCCGTACCGGATCGCGTCCGGCATCATCTGGGACAAGACGGGTTTCGTCGAATGCCTGGACGCGGCCGCCGAGGCTGCCGGCTATGCGCGGCTTCGCATCCAGCAAGCGGAGGCGCGAAAACAGGGACGGCTGTTCGGCGTTGGCATCGCCTCCTATGCCGAATTGACCGGCATCGGATCGCGAATCGCGGTGGCGCCGGGAATGCCGATCAACACCGGCTCGGAGACGGCGAAGATCACCATCGACTCGACCGGCGCCATCACGGCCGCCTTCGGTGTTGCCTCGCACGGGCAGGGCCTCGAAACCACGCTCGCGCAGATCGTTGCCGACGATCTCGGCGCAAGCTTCGAGGATATCCGCGTCGTCCAGGGTGACAGCGACGAGGTACCAATGTCGACCGGCAGCTATGCGAGTCGCAGCGCGGTGCTCGGCGGCGGCGCGGCCAAGCATGCGTCATTTCTGCTGCGGGACAAGATCAAACGCATTGCCTCGCATCTCCTGGAAGCCAGTCAGGACGATATTGATGTCTGCGACGGCAAGGCCGTCGTCATCGGTACCGACCGCTCAGTGACGTTCAGGCAGATTGCCAAAGCGGTCTATTCCGACATGAAGACCTTGCCGGTCGAGGCGCGCGAGGAGCTGACCGCGAGCTACACTTACGACCCGGTCAACGGGACGACCGCGGCGGCCACCCACATCGCCGCGGTGGAAATCGACCCCGCGACCTGCTTCGTGCGAATCCTGAAATACGTGGTCGCCGAGGATTGCGGCAGGATGATCAATCCGATGATCGTTGACGGCCAGGTTCACGGTGGCGTGGCGCAGGGTATCGGTGCGGCGCTTTTCGAGGAGCTCGTCTACGACGATGACGGCCAGCTCCTGAGCGCGAGCCTCGTCGACTATGTGATCCCTTCGGCGTCCGAAGTGCCGGTCATGGACGTCGTTCACATCGAGAGCGAGTCCGCGGTGGCCGGCGGATTCCGCGGCATGGGCGAGGGCGGCACGATCGGAGCGCCGGCCGCGATTGCCAACGCGGTCGCGGACGCACTTTCGCCACTCGGTATCGGCGTCTCCATTCTCCCCATCACTCCAGAGCGCATCTTCAAGCTCATGGAGCAGGCCAGGCTCAAATCGAGAGGAAAAGCTGATGAGTGATCTCAAGGGACGTGTCGCGCTCGTGACCGGGGGCGGACGGGATGTGGGCGCCGCCATCTCGAAGATGTTGGCGGAAAGAGGCGCGTCGGTCGCGGTCAATTATCACGGCTCGAAGGCGGCGGCAGAGGCCGTCGTCGCCGAGATTGAGAAGGCCGGCGGCAAGGCCAAGGCCTATCAAGCAGATATTTCGGACGCGGACGTCGTCCGGAAAATGGTCGCGAGCATCAAGGGCGACTTCGGCGGTCTCGACATCCTCGTCAACAACGCCGGACTGGTGTTTCGAAAGCGCTTCAGCGAAAGCACGCCGGAGGACTGGAAAAAGCAGATCGATACCTGCCTCTACGGTGCACTGAACTGCTCCCACAGTGCCGGGCCGCTGCTGGAAGCGTCGGGCCGCGGCCGCATCATATCCATCATGGGAGACTCCTCGAGGGTCGGGGAGTCCGGATTGGCGCTCGGGGCGGCCGCGCGCGCCGGCACGATCGCGCTGATGAAGTCGCTGGCCCGCGAATGGGGCCGCTCCGGCGTCACCGCCAATTCGATCTCGCTCGGCCTCATCGAGACCGCCCACGACAAGACATGGGTGGGTGCCAACCGCGACAAGCTGGTCAAGGCCTATGCCATCCGCCGGCTGGGATTGCCGTCCGACGTCGCACCCCTGGTGACGCTACTGGCATCCGATGCCGGAAGCTGGATCACCGGCCAGGTGATCAGCGTCAATGGCGGATACAGTATGGTGTAGGAGAAACGACGATGCTCCATGTTGACCTGATCGCGCCGATCGCCACTCTGCTCGACCGTCACGCCAGACAGCGACCTCAGCAAATGGCGTTTTCGGATTCGTCGCGTTCCCTGACCTATGCAAAGCTCGCCGAACGCACGGCGTCGATCGCGGCCAACCTGACACGGGCCGGGCTGCGGGAAGGCGACAAGGTTGCGATCTATCTGCCGAACGGGGTCGACTGGATCGAAGCCTGCATCGCCGCGTTGCGCGCCGGCGCGGTCGTGGTGCCCATCAGTTTTGACGCGGCGGAGGGCGAGATCGGCTATCGCCTGACCGATGGCGGCTGCAGTCTTGTCATCACGGCGGCGGCAAGGAAGGAGCTGGTCGCGAAGATCTGCCGCGATGCCGCCATCGCGCCCACGGTGATCTTTGCCGGCACCGATGCGGACGAGGCCGGAGTGGGACTGGAGCATCTGGCGGCAGAAGGCGCCGCGGCCCCGCTCGATCCCGACGACATCGATCGTGCTTCCTTCATC
>DASUIA010000228.1:0-5296 GCA_036273255.1 Bradyrhizobium sp. | reverse complement strand
CAATTCCGGCAATGGCCTGCGCGAAGGGGCCGGCCTCGCCGGATTGCAGCGCAATCACCGCCGTCGCTTCCGTGAGCGTTTCGAACACGTCGCGGGGGCTGGCTGCCGCAAAACCCGATATTGCCGGCGCCATCACCTCGTTGATGAGCCGCGCCCGGTGCTCGGCGCCGACGGACGGAAAGTTTGCCCAGACCTCGCCCCAACCGACGCAGCCAACGTCATCCTCGACACGAACAAACACGGCCGGACGATCGAGCATCCGGCCGAACGAGGTGACGACCGGCGTCGACAGCGGATAGCGGTAACAGAACGCCTCGAGCTTGTGGATGGCAAATGTCTGCAATGTCATTTCGGGCGATCCGACGGGCACGGCCCGGGAAATCCCTGGAGCCACTCTTGTATGGTCATCCTATTTATAATATGACCTGAGCGGGAGCAACTGCGATCGCGATCGGAAAGAAGCGGAATGCACGGAAGTGTCGCGAGACGCTTTTTATTGGGACTTGCACCGTGGGTCGGCGTCGTGGCGCTCTGGTACGGTGTGCGCTGGAGCGGTTTGGTCAGCGACTCGCTGATCCCGGCACCGCACCGGGTTGCGGCCAAGTTTGTCGAACTTTTGCTGCATGAGGGCCTGCTGATCGACATCTACGCCTCGACACGGCGGGTCTTCCTCGGCGTCACCCTGGGAATTCTTGTCGCCGTGCCGGTCGGATTCCTGCTCGGCTGGTATCGACCCGCACGCATCTTCGCCGACCCGATGATCAATTTCTTCCGGGCGCTGCCGCCGATCGCCCTGATCCCGCTCGTGATCGTCTATTTCGGGGTCGATGAGATCGCAAAGCTGGTGATCCTGTTTTACGCGTCGTTCTTCTCGGGCGTGATCGTGATGTATGAGGGCGTTTCCCAGATTACCCCGCTCTATATCCGGGTCGCGCAAACCCTTGGCGCCGGCGAGTTCGAGATTTTCCGCAAGGTGATCATTCCGCTGACGGTGCCGCACATCCTGACCGCGCTCCGCGTCGCGCTCGGCGTGGCCTGGGCGACGCTGGTTGCATCCGAACTGATCGCGGCGCAGCGCGGCCTCGGGGCGATGATCCAGAATGCGTCGACCTATTTCCTGCTCGACGTCATTTACGTCGGAATCATCTGCATTGGATGCATCGCATTGATCATGGACATGATCCTGCGCAAGATCAGCGCCCGCCTGCTGGTCTGGCAGGAAAGAGCCATGGCATGAGCGCATCGGCCGCCCCGATCGTCGAGCGCGCGCAGTTCGACCACGTCTCGCTCGTTTTCGATACCCCCAAGGGCAAGCTCAGGGTCGTCGATGACGTCAGCTACGCCATCAACGACGGCGATTTCGTCGCCGTGATCGGTCCTTCCGGCTGCGGCAAGACCACCATGATGAGCATGCTGGCCGGTTTTCAGAAGCCGACGACCGGCCAGGTGCTGTTCGACCGCGCCCCGGTGAACGGACCCGGCCCCGAACGCGGTGTGATCTTCCAGGAATACGGCGTATTCCCCTGGCTGACCGTCAAGCAGAACATCGCCTTCGGCCTGCAGCTCAAGGCCAATCATGTGCCGCCATCGGAACGCGACCAGATCTGCGAGCATTATCTTGCACTGATGGGGCTGGCCGATTTTGCCAATTCCTATCCCAAGCACCTGTCCGGCGGAATGCGGCAGCGGCTCGCGATCGCGCGGGCCTACGCGGTGAAGCCGCAATTTCTGCTGATGGACGAGCCGTTCGGCGCGCTGGACGCCCAGACCCGCGCCAACATGCAGAATCTGCTGCTCGACGTGCTCGCCACCGAAGGCAAGACCGTCATGCTCATCACCCATTCGGTGGAAGAGGCGATCTATCTCGCCTCGCGTATCGTGGTGGTGACGGCGCGACCGGCCCGGATCAAGGAGATCATCGACGTGCCGTTCGGCTATCCGCGCGACGTTTCGCTGCAGGAGCGTGCTGAATTCGGCGAGTTGCGCCGCCACATCAGAGAGCTCGTCATGAACGAATATCGTGCGCAGGAGGCGCAAATTCGGCCGGTTTCATTCTCGGGATAAAGCAAAACGGAGGTATGCCATGGATCGACGACAGTTTCTGACCACCACCGCCGGCATCGCGCTGAGCGGGTTTGCGGCGCCCGCCCTTGCGCAGGCCAAGACCAAGATCCGTGTCGGCTATCTGCACACGGTCGCGGTCGACGGCCAGATCTGGACCGGGATGGACCGGGGTTCGTTTGACAAACAGGGACTCGATCTCGAATTGCGTCAGTTCAATACCGGCCTCGAGATATTTCAGGCGCTGATCGGAGGCAGCCTCGACGTATTGGCGACGGGAGCCGTGCTGTCCAACTTTCCGGCGCGCGGACAGGGCAAGGCATTTCTGATCAACGACATCGAGGTCGCGACCGCCCAACTCTGGGTGCGCTCCGACCAGGGCATCAAATCCTTCGCTGATCTGAAGGGAAAGCGCATCGCAACCGCGACCGGCACCACCGCGCACGTCTTCCTCGACAAGGCGCTGCGCGCCAACAAGATCGACCCCAAGGACGTCGAGCTTCTGAACCAGACCATGCCGGCGGCGGTGACGTCGTTCATCTCCGGCGCGGTACCCGCCGTGGCGCTGTGGGTGCCGTTCAATGTCACCGTCCGGGAGAAGGTTCCGGGTGCGGTGAAGCTTGCCGACGCATCGGCCTATTATCCGCAGGCCGCGATCATCGGCGGTTGGGCTGCGAGCAACGACTATTACGATGCCAACAAGGAGACCCTGGTCAAACTCATCAAGGGCTGGGCCGAAGCCAACGACTACATCGTGGCAAACAGCAACGAGGCGATGGCCGCGCTGCAGAAGGCTCATTACAGCCAGACCCCGCTGACCGACATCAACGAGCAGTTCAAGGCCCAGAAGATGTTCACTTCCCGCGACTGGAAGCGTCTCTATTCGGACGGCACCGTCGTCAACTGGCTGCAGCAATCGACGGACTTCTTCATGGCAAATGCCGGGATCAAGGACTTCACGCCAGCCGCCAAATATTTCGATCCGAGCCTCTATCTCAAGACCATTGCGTAGCCGGCTGCACCCGACGCAACCCGCCGCCCTCTTTTGCAATGCTCGGATCAGTTCCTCGAAGGACCGGTGTTGGTTCCAGATCCTGAAATTCTCAGGACGGCGACCGATTGCCGGCATACGTCGGCCAGAAAGATCAACAACACGCTCAGCAAGGAGAACAGCTTGATGGCGTCGATGTGAGCCAGGGTCAGTGGGTTGAACTCAAAAAGCGGCGGTATGAATCCCCACCAAACCAGCGGGACGGCAAGAAGGGTGACGAATACGGCGGCCGGTGTTCCCGCCAGAAATCCTGCCGCAAAAACCGCAGGGAAGAAGGTTGCGAAATAGGGCTTGGCGCCGAGGGCGACAAACAGAGCCTGAAGGCCGGCCGAGGCGACCAGGACGAAAACGGCGATCAGGAATGCACCACCCGACCACGGCCGCAATCGCAGAAACCTACCCAAACGGCCTGTTTCCATTGGCGCGCCCTCCAACCGCTATCGGCTTCCGATCAGCCAGATCGGAAGCCGCGCGAATTTTGGCGGTGTTTATATGAGTTTCCGTCCGCGTTGTCACCTAGCGCAGCGGCATTGGCGGCCGCGGCACCGACGCCAAGTCCGGATCGACCTGCGGGTCGCCCGTGTCTTGCGGCGGCGGTTCGGGTCGCCGCGGCACGTAAGGCGGGGCGGCTTGCGTCGGTATCGGAGCGAACGTCGCCTGCGGTCGCGAAAGCGGCGGCGGCCTGCGTGCCACGGCTGGCCGCCGTGGGGGCGGTAAAGTCTTCGGCCGCAGATTCTGCTCCGAAACCTTGTTCTGTTCCGACGCCTTGGCGATGTCGCGGGATATTTGTTGCTGGCCTGCCGTGAGCTGCTCGATGCTGCCCTTGAGCTGCTCGATGCTGGCCTTGAGTTGCTCGATCTGCTGCCCCGCATTTGCGAGGTCGTGCGCCATCGCCGACAGCGACTGCGAAGATCCGACCGACGGGTCGGCAGCGCTCGGCGCGACGGCTTGCGGTGCAGGCTGAGCCGGAGCTTCCGGTTGCGCTGCGGCTTGAACCGGAGCTTGCGGCGGCGGAGGTGCGGTGTTCGCCGGCACTGGCTCCGCTGCAGCAGATGCGGTCGGTTGCGCGGAGGGTGCCGACTCCTTCAGCGGCAGGAGCGTCGTGAGGATGCGCTGCGGCGTCCATTCGGCGATCATTTGTCTGGCGACATCGCCATAAGACTGCCAGGCGAAGTCAGCGGCGCCGGCACATACCGCCAACAGCAACGCAACGGCGAAGACGCGGGCCGCCCGCCGGGCGCCCGGCGCACGGACATCCCCGACAGAAGGGCGAAACGTCGCATCGACCGGTGGGACCGTAGCGCCCGCGGGAAGCTCGGATCCGGTGCGGATCTCGGATCCAGTACGGACCTCGGATCCAGTGCGAATCGGCGGGGCCGAGGGATTACGAAGCGTATGCGCCAGCTTCGAAAGCTCCTCGTCCGTGGGCACGACCAGCGCCACATCCGGCGCGACCACAAGCACGTCGTGCGGGTCATCGTTTTGTTTCAGCTTTGGCTTTGAAAGCATCGACGCTCCGTATTCTCTCCAATGCCACCGCATGGCGGCGACCGGCGGATTTACGTTTGATCAACCGCGTTCCGGCCCCACCCTTCACTCCGGTTTGACCAAAGCATGGCAGTACGGTGGAGACTATGGGGCTGGCGCGGGTACGATGGCTTCCGGAACCCGGCTTGACGGAAATATCCACAGCCTGGTTTCCGGAGGCAGCCGTCACGGCGACCCCGTCCGCGTTTCGAGACCCCGGCTGTAGCGTGACATGGCAAAGCAGAACGCGAAATAGATCAGCCCGACGAACAGGTACACCTCGATGCTGAACGACTGCCAGGCGGGATCGACAATCGCGGTCTTCGCCGTGGTCAAGAGATCGAAGATCCCGATGATCAGGACGAGGCTCGTGTCCTTGAAGAACGCGATGAAGGTGTTCACCAGCGGCGGGATCACGTGGCGAATGGCCTGTGGCAGGATGATCAGGCCGTTCTTCTTCCAGTAGGAGAGCCCGAGCGCATCGGCCGCTTCATGTTGACCCCGCGGCACCGCTTGCAGGCCGCCACGGACGACTTCGGCGAGATACGCTCCGGCATACAGCACAAAGGCAATCTGGGCGCGGAGCAGCTTGTCGATGTTGACGCCATCCGGCAAGAACAGCGGGAACATTACGCTCGCCATGAACAACAGGCTGAT
>DASUIA010000227.1:0-7748 GCA_036273255.1 Bradyrhizobium sp. | reverse complement strand
GTCGGTGTTACCGGCGGCTCGAGCGCGGCCGCCTCGGCCGTCGGCACGGCCGGCTTGTCGACGTCATCGATCCGGAGCGACTCGGTGACGTCCTTCTGCAGCGAACTCATGTCGAAGCCGCTGCCAAGCCCGCTTGCGGCCTCCTTGACCTCGTCGAAGGTCTTCTTGAGGTCGGCCATTTCGGCCTCGCGCATGGCTTCCTGGAACTGGCCCTGGAATTCGGCGGCCATCCGCCGCGCCTTGCCCATCCACTGGCCGACCATGCGCAGCACGCCCGGCAATTCCTTCGGGCCGATGGCGATCAGCGCGACAACCGCGATGACGGCGATTTCACTCCACCCGATGTCAAACATGAAAATTTCCGCTCACGCGAGGCGATCACCCGTCGCGACGGCTCGGTCGCAGGTCCTGTTCAGACGGCCTTGCTGCCGACATCGGACCGCGCGGCCGTCGACTGCGTCGCATTGTGGTCGATCGACTTCACGGGCTCGGGCTTTTCATCCGCCTTGTCGTCGTCCTGCATGCCCTTCTTGAACGCCTTGATGCCCTGAGCGACGTCGCCCATCAGATCGGAGATCTTGCCGCGTCCGAACAACAGCAGGACGACTGCGATCACGACGATCCAGTGCCAAATACTAAGCGAACCCATCCTGCAACCCTCCAAACACGAGAGGCCAGCAACCCAGCCTGATCTCTCCGGAAAGTAGGCGCACGGGGTGTCAAAAACAAGGACTTAGGCCCGGTCAAATCGCCGTTCACCGGCTACCGTTAACCCGCGTCCGCAGCGGCACTCTCCAGTCCCCGCGGCGGCGGATCAGCCGCCGTCATTGCCTTCCGGCTCGGCGGCCGGAGCCAATGCGAGTTCCAGATCGCCAATCTCGAGCGGATCCTCGTCCTCGCGCAAGGTCGGGTCGTCGGACGGCGTTGGAACGCTAAAGCCGGAAGGCAGCCGTGAATCGAGCAGGCCGGTCCCTCTTAGCTCTTCCAGCCCCGGCAGATCGCCGAGCGCCTCGAGACTGAACTGCGACAAAAAGGCTTCCGTGGTTCCGAATGTCAGCGGCCGGCCGGGTGTCTTGCGACGGCCACGCGGTCGGATCCAGCCGGTCTCCAGCAGCACATCCAGCGTGCCCTTGGAGGTGACGACGCCGCGGATTTCCTCGATCTCGGCACGCGTGACCGGCTGGTGATAGGCGATGATCGCCAGCATCTCGATCGCCGCGCGCGATAGTCGCCGCGTCTCGGTGCTCTCCCGCGTCATCAGCCAGGACAGGTCGCCGGCGGTGCGGAAGGTCCACTTGTTGGCGACGCGGACCAGATTGACGCCGCGCGAGGCGTAGTCCGCCTGCAACTGCGCCAGCGCCAGCTTGATATCGACGCCGTCCGGCATCCGCTTCGCCAGCATCGCCTGATCGAGCGGCTCGGTCGAGGCGAACAGCAGCGCCTCCAGCAGCCGCAGCTCCTCGGGTCGCGCTTCCGGATCGACAGCACGCTCGTCGACATCGGCTATGCGTTTTTCCGCCAGGCCTGCCATGGGTCGGTCTCCTTCTTCCACTTCTTATTCGGCCGACAGGTCCGGCGCGGTCATCGCGCCCGATGCCGGTGCCGGCGGTCGTTTTCGAAAGAACAGCGGCGCGAACGCCTCTTTCTGGTTCAGCTCCATCTCGCCCTCCCGCACCAGCTCCAGCGCGGCGGCCAGGCTCGAGGCGAAGACGGTGGCCTTTTGCGCCGGATCAGAGACGTAGCTGAGCAGATATTCGTCGAGGCAGCTCCAATCGTCGGCAAGGCCGACCAGTCGCTCCAGCGAGGCCCGCGCCTCGGCCAGCGACCACACCGTGCGTTTGGTCAAATGCACGGTCGCCAGCACACGCTGCTGACGCTGCGCGGCGTAGGCAGTGAGCAAATCGAACAGGGTGGCGGTAAAGCGCGGGTGGCGGATTTCGGCGATGGTTTCCGGATTGCCGCGCGGAAAAATGTCGCGCTGCAATTGCGGACGGTTCATCAACCGGTTCGAGGCCTCGCGAATGGCCTCGAGCCGGCGCAGCCGGTTGGCGAGCGCGGTCGCCATTTCCTCGGCGCTCGGCCCATCCGCCGTGGCGGGTTCGGGCAGCAGCAGCCGCGACTTCAGGAAGGCGAGCCACGCCGCCATCACCAGATAATCCGCGGCAAGCTCGAGCCGGATCTTTCGGGCCGCCTCGATGAAGACCAGATACTGATCGGCCAGCGCCAGGATGGAAATCTTGGCGAGATCGACCCGCTGCTGCCGTGCCAGCGCCAGCAGCAGGTCAAGCGGGCCCTCATAGCCTTCGACATCAACGACCAGCGACGGCTCGCCCTCGGCAAGTTCAGCGGGCCGTCCGGTCTCAAACGATAGAATCTCCGCGCTCATGCGCCCGCCATCCCTGCTCGCTCGATCAACGCATCCAGTTCGGCCCGCGCTTTCGGCCGATCGAACGGCTGCGGCGGCTGGCGCGACTTCAGTGCCCGCGTGGCCCGCTGCAGCGCCTCGCCCGACAATTCCGGGGTCTCGCGGGCGACCTCGCGCATTTCGTCGAGCTTGCCGTTGCAATGCAGAACCATATCGCAGCCGGCGGCAACGATGGCCCTGCTCCGGTCGGCGATCGATCCCGCCAGCGCGTTCATGGACACATCATCACTCATCAACAAGCCCTGGAACCCGATCGTGCCGCGAATCACTTGCGCGATGATTGTCGCAGAAGTCGTGGCCGGATGGGCAGGGTCCAAGGCGCTAAACACAACATGCGCAGTCATCGCCATAGGCAGGTCGGCCAACGGCCGAAACGCCGCGAAATCGGTCCGTTCCAGCTCGATATTGGGCGCATCGACCTCGGGCAGCCTGAAATGCGTATCCGCGGTCGCTCGTCCATGCCCTGGTATATGTTTCAATACCGGCAATATTCCACCCTGTTGCAGCCCCTCCGTCACCGCGCGGGCAATCGCCGCGACCTTGGCCGGCTCGGTTCCATACGCCCTGTTGCCGATCACGGCGTCGGCGCCGGCCACCGGAACGTCGGCCAGCGGCAGGCAGTCGACGGTGATCCCGATTTCAAGGAGGTCGGCCGCGATCAGCCGCGCACTCAACCGGGCTGCGGTGCGCCCAAGGTCGGGATCGATATCGTACAGCGCGCCAAAGACCGCGCCGGCTGGATAGACCGGCCAGTTCGGCGGCCCCAGCCGCTGCACCCTGCCGCCCTCCTGATCGATCAGCACCGGCGCCTCGGCGCTACCAAGCTCTGCCCGCAATTCGCGAATGAGCCGGGCGGCCTGGTCCGGCGCCTCGATATTCCGTTTGAACAGAATGAACCCCCACGGGCGCTGCGAACGGATGAATTCGCGCTCGGCCGCGTTCAATTCCGGTCCGGATACGCCCGTGATGAAAGCCCGCGTACTCATGGCGCCGGATTAGCCAGCACGCGGCCCGAGGGTCAAGGAAACCGCTGTTAATTCCTTTGGATGACGCACTGTCCGCCCGCAGTCTTCAGACTGCCGCAGAATTGCGACGCTTCTTCCGAGGACCCGAACGGGCCCACCATGGCGCGGTAATAGACCCCCTTTTCACCGAGATCGGCCCGTTTGATCAACGGCGACCGCGATCCCAGCACGGATGGGAACTTGCCCTGCAGGACCCGGAACGAGGCCTGGGCATCCGCCTCGTTGCGCTGCGAGGACACCTGGACCAGATATCCGCCGCCACCGGGCGCGGCCGGCGCCGTGGTGGCCACTCGGGTTCGCGGCTCAGCGGCGGGCGCGGCCTGCGGCGTCAGCGAAAGCGGGATATTGGCGCTGGAAGCATTGGCATTGACGGGCGAGGAATGCTGGGCCGGGGTCGCCGCGCGCGGGGCGGCCGGCGGCTTCGGCGCCGGAACCTGGGCGTCCGTCGCCGGCGCCGCGGCTGCGTCAGCCTGGTCGCCGCGAACCGAAAAAGTCTTGATCTTGCGCGGCTGGTTGCTCGGCAGCGTGCCATTGCTGCTGTTCGGCGGTGGCGGCGCATTGGGTGCCACGCTCGCCACCGAAGGTGGATTGGCGTTCGGGTTCAGCGGCGGGAACACCATCCGTGGCGCCGAATTGGCGTTCGCGTTGGCGTTGACATCGACCGGCGCTTCCTCGCGGGGGACGATCTTTTCGGTACCGTCGCTTGACGCCAGGCGGTCCGGGACCTTGGCGGCGGCCTCGGCGGAAGCCGGTACGATCTTGGTCGGCGATGTGTCCGCCTTGATGATCGGAGGCTCCCCACCGTTGCGGGGCGTTCCGACATAGGTGCGGTAGGCAAAGGCGGCGCCGGTCCCCACCACGGCCAGTGCGAGGACGGCAGCGACAGTGGCGATGCCGCCACGGCGTTTTGCCGGCGCCGGCTCTTCGGGCGCGTCACCATAGCCGGGATGATAACCATAGGGATCGTTCGCAAACGCCCGATCGGACTGTTCCGGCTTGGCGTCGGGATCGTACTCCCCGTACAGCGCGTCGTCGTAGCGCGACGGATCGATTTCCCGATCGTCGTCCGCGTATGACTCGTCCTCGTAGTCGGTCTCCGCCGCGGCATGCTGTTGTGCGGCATAACGCTGCACCGGATGCACCGTGCTCGGATAGTCCTGCTGCGGAGGTTCCTGGCGCGCGACGCGCTGCATCCAAGGCGGCGGGCCCGCGGGAGTAACATCCTCGACTTCCTCGGGCGGATCGAATGGGTCATGCACCTCGGCACGCGGCTGCGGTGTCAGATTGGCGCGCCCCATGTTCGCGAACGGATCGGTCTGACCGATCAGGCGGGCGAGTTCTGCCAGGGGATCGCTCTCGGCCCTCGCCGCTGCATGTCGGTCGTCACGGCGGTCATGGGCATTGCCGGCGGGAAAATGTCGGTCGTGGTATCGATCAGCCATCGTGATGATGCGTCCCCTCCGGGAAGGCTGCCAACTCGCGTTTCACAAGCTCACTGCCAGATGCCGCTCACAGGCCCCATGTGAGCAAGGTACGCCCCGCTATCGCATCTCGTCCGGGGCATGGACGCCGAGCACGGCTAATCCTGATGCCAGGACCGAGACAACGCCCTGGACCATCGCCAGCCGCGCCCTCGTAACTTCTGCATCATGAGTGATAATGAAGCGTAAATAGGGCAAATCGCGGCCTTTGGTCCACAGCGCGTGAAATTCGCTGGCAAGATCATACAGATAAAAAGCGATTCGGTGTGGTTCATGTGCGACCGCCGCGGCCTCGACGATCCGCGGATATAGCGCCAGCCTTCGCAACAGCTCCAGTTCCGCCGGGTCCGCCAGCCGCTCCATCGCAGCATTGCCGAGGAACGCGGCGCGGGCACCGGGCTCCTCCGGCAGATCCGGCACGACTTCCCGGGCATTGCGGAACACCGAGTGACCGCGGGCATGGCCGTACTGGACATAGAACACCGCATTGTCCTTGGACTGCTCGATCACCCGTGCAAGATCGAAATCCAGCACGGCGTCGTTCTTGCGGAACAGCATCATGAACCGCACCGCGTCGGAACCGACCTCGTCGACGACATCGCGCAAGGTGACGAAATCGCCGGAACGCTTCGACATCTTCACTGGCTCGCCATGGCGCAGCAACCTGACGAGTTGGACGATCTTGACGTCGAGCGTGGCCTTGCCCGCGGTGACGGCCTTGATCGCGGCCTGCATCCGCCTGACGTAGCCGCCGTGATCGGCACCCCAGACGTCGATCATCTCGCCAAAGCCGCGCTCGAACTTGTCGCGGTGATAGGCGATGTCGGAGGCGAAATAGGTATAGGAACCGTCGGACTTGAGCAGCGGACGATCGACATCATCGCCGTAGGCGGTGGCGCGAAACAGGGTCTGCACCCGGTCTTCATAGTCGTCGACCGGCGCGCCTTTCGGCGGCGCCAGCCGGCCTTCGTAGACGTCGCCCTGAGAGCGCAACTGATCGATCGTCGCGGCGACGCGATTGTCTCCGGTCTCGATCAGCGACCGCTCCGAGAAGAAGACGTCGTGTCGGATGTTGAGTGCGGCGAGATCGTTCTTGATCTCCACCATCATCATCGCAATGGCGGTGGCGCGCACGACCGGCAGCCAAGCGCCATCCGGCATCGCCAGCAGCCTGTCGCCATGTTCCGCTGCCAGCGCCTGTCCGACTGGCTCGAGATAGTCGCCGGGATAGAATCCCTCAGGGATCGCGCCGATCGCCTCGCCAAGGGCCTCGCGGTAGCGCAGGAACGCCGAGCGCGCCAGCACATCGACCTGGGCACCGGCATCGTTGATGTAATATTCCCGCGTCACATCGTAGCCGGCAAAGCCCAGCAGGCTTGCCAGCGCGTCGCCGAACACCGCACCGCGGCAGTGGCCGACATGCATCGGCCCGGTCGGGTTGGCCGAGACATATTCGACGTTGACCTTGCGGCCCGCACCGGCGGTGCTTCGTCCATACGAAGCCCCTTCGCGCAGCACGACGCGCAGCGCGTCCCCCCAGGCCGACGGTTTCAACGTGAGATTGATGAAGCCGGGTCCGGCGACATCGACCGACGCGATCAATGGCTCGGCACGAAGCCGCGCTGCGATCTGCTCGGCGAGGTCGCGCGGCCTGGTCTTGGCTTCCTTCGCAAGCACCATCGCGGCATTGGTCGCCATATCGCCATGGCTCGGATCGCGCGGCGGCTCGACGACAACGCGCGACAGATCGATGCCCGCCGGCCATCCGTGCTCGGCCGCAAGCGCAGCGCAAGCCGCATGCACGCGGGCCTGCACATCGGCAAAAAGGTGCGGCGGAGCGGCTTTCTCATTCATGGCCGCCGCCTAACGCAAATCCGGGGTCGAGTCAAAAAGCCTCTGGTGTTCGATCATTGCAAAGCGATCGGTCATCCCGGCGATGAAATTGCCGATCCGCCGCGCTCGCTCGGCCTCGGTCTCGGTCTCGGTCGCCTCGAGCCATTCTGCCGGCAGGTCCTGTGGCGTCTTCTGATAGCGTGCAAACAGGTCGAACAGGATCTGTTCGGCGTCACCCATCACCCGCATCACCCGCGGATGGCGGTACATGTGTTGTTTCAGGAAGGTCTTGATCCCGGCTTCCTGCCGTGCCGCCTCCGGCGAAAACGTGATCAGCGCCTGGTCGTGTTGGCGGACCTCATCGGCCGATTGCGGTTGCGCGGCCTGCAGGCGCCTGCCCGATTCCGACATCACGGCGCCGATCAGATAGGAGATCAACTCGCGGACCAATTCGGCTCCGCGCCGGCCATCATCGAGGGCCGGATAACGCCGGGCGATATCCCCGATGATTTCGGCAGCGAGCGGCATCGCCCGGAGGTCGTCAACGTCAAACAGACCGGCGCGCAGGCCATCATCAATATCGTGGGCGTCATAGGCAATATCGTCGGCGATGGCCGCGACCTGGGCCTCCAGTGAAGCAAAGCTCCAGAGCTCCAGATCGCAAACCCTGACATAGCCGGCGATCCCGACGGGGATGCCCCGCTCGCGATACCGCCCGACCGCCTGCCCGTCTCGCTGCATCAGCGGGCCGTTGTGCTTGACGATGCCCTCGAGCGATTCCCAGGTCAGATTGAGCCCGTCGAATTCGGGATAGCGATGCTCGAGCGCGGTCAACACGCGGAGGGTTTGGGCATTGTGATCGAAGCCCCCATGGGCATGCAGGCAGCTATCCAGCGCGCGCTCGCCGGCATGCCCAAAAGGCGGATGGCCGAGGTCATGCGCCAATGCCAGCGTTTCCGTCAGATCCTCGTCGAGACCGAGCTG